>JBCDJM010000022.1:0-45466 GCA_038747755.1 Cyanobacteria bacterium P01_H01_bin.35 | reverse complement strand
TTTATCCCTCAATTTTTCTGCAATTATTCTCCTCAAAACCCTAACTTTCTGGTGGCTCAAGCTGAAAAAGCCTGGCTTTTTTGAGCGAAAAAAAGCCTAAAACCTTTATCTGTTAATGCTTTGAGATTTAATCAGCAAGCCATAATTAGTACACTTTTTTATAACTTAATTATGTAGATATGATATTAGTATTAAATTTGACAAATTGTCCAATGAGAAACATTTAATATATATTTGGAGAAACTAGACTAAATTTTTTTATTAAAACAATTGTCTATAGCAACTTCTAGTCCTAAATTTCCAGCTCATACATTAAAGCTAGATAATGGTCTAACAGTTATTCATCAGTATATTCCAGCCACTCCCGTAGTGGTGGTAGATGTGTGGGTAAGAGCAGGCGCTAGGCAAGAACCCGATCGCTGGTCAGGCATGGCCCATTTCCTAGAACACATGATTTTTAAGGGAACAGAAAAATTAGGTCCTGGAATATTTGATCGCATAATTGAAAACCGTGGTGGAATAGCAAATGCAGCTACTAGCCATGATTATGCTCACTTTTTTATTACCAGTGCAGCTAAATACATAGAAGAAATAGTACCAGCACTGGCAGAATTATTATTGCGAGCTTCTATACCAGAATTAGAATTTACCATAGAACGAGAAGTTGTACTTGAAGAAATCCGCCAGTCACAAGACTCTCCAGATGAAATAGGTTTTCAAGCATTAATGGAAAATGTTTACCAACTTCATCCCTACGGACGTTCAGTAATGGGAACAGAAGCACTGTTGAGAGAGCGAGAAGTGCATGAAATGCGTTGTTTCCACCGTTATCACTATCAACCAGAAAATATGGCAGTGGTAGTTGTTGGGGGAGTAGAGCAAAGACAAGTCATAGAATTAGTTAGTACAGCTTTTGAACAATTTCTGCCAACATGTTCTGATTGTCCGCAAGTAGAAATAGAAAGGGAAGCATTAATAACTGAAGTTCGTCGTCAGGAAATACATTTACCTAGATTAGAACAAAGTCGCTTGACAATGGCTTGGATAGGACCAGGAGTAGAACAACTAGATGATGCTTATGGATTAGATTTGCTGTCAGTGCTGTTGGCGGAGGGAAGAAGTTCTAGATTAGTTAGAGAATTGCGAGAAGATTTAGGTTTGGTACAAGGAATTGGTAGTAATTTTTCCTTACAGCAAGACTCAAGTTTGTTTACAATTAGTGCTATGCTAGAAGCAAAAGATATTCCAGAAGTAGAAGAGAGGATTTGCGATCGCCTTGATGAGTTATTGACTTTAGAGGTTTCTCAGGTAGAACTAGCTCGGTGTAAACGTTTATTATGTAATGATTATGTGTTTTCCACGGAAAGTCCAGGACAGTTAGCAGGTCTTTATGGCTATTATTTTACTATAGCTAATCCAGAGTTAGCAGTAATTTATCCAGAAAAAATAGCAGCATTTCAACCAAAAGAATTACTCAATTTAGCAGAAAAATACCTATCTCCAAATCGCTATGCAGCAACAGTATTAATACCTAGTTATGGAGATGGGGAGATGGGGAGATTGAAGTATAGATAGAATTATAGAAGCCATTTGGTATCTTTTCATGGAGAAAAAGCTGTAGTTGTGCGGAACGCTAAACGCCATATCCAATCGACAGCTTGTTTCTCCACGGCGAGTGAGAGGCTTTAAACCTTAATTATTCGGTAATAATTAATAATTATTAATTTTTAATTGTTGAATCCCTACTCCCTATTTTATCTAATTTCAGATTAATTTAATAGACATATATCAATTTAGGTTGCTACTATTTTGATCATAGTACAAAAAGCTAATTGTTCCTAACTAAAATTCTAGGTAGAAAGTATATGTCTGATAACAATTCATTACTTAAAAATAGAGACTACACATTTATTTTCGCCAGAAGCCCTGAAAGCTGGTCTTCTTCCTATCAGTATTATGAACATTGGGTAGCAGCGCAAACAAAAATCATTGATTTAGCAAAACATTGTCAATTATTAGATCATGATGGAATTACAGTTTACTTTGCATCTAGTCCCTTTATCAAGTATACAAATACAGAAGTAATAAAATTAGCCCAACTATTTCAACTCAAAAATCCTCCCGAAACAATGGATTTAGTAAGTAGTTTACAAGATGCTATTGATGACTATTTTCAGCGCCGAGATGCAAAGCAAACTCAAAATGGGGATACTATCTTAGTATTAGTAGACAAAGTATCTAACGAGCAAGAATTCCTGATTGATGTAATTATGAATGCCACTGAAAAAATTGATTTGATTCCAGGTACAGAAAATAGTTATGAATTAGGAATTAGTTTTTTACAGATAGGAGAAGACCCAACTACAAAAGAATATTTGACTTACCTTGACGATCATCTTGTTGATGCTGGTGCAAAATGTGATATTGTAGATACAAAATTATGGTATGAAATTAAGCAAAAATCTCTTACAGATATTCTGATTCATGCTTTAGTGGATTAGCAAAACACTGAAATAAAAAATAAGGGTATTCGGAATTGGTATTGAGGGCGTTGGTAATTGGTAGGATAATTTTTTACTAGGGGTGACACCTATCAATTACTCTAGTTAGGGTTTGCGCTCAAAAGTCTGATGGTGAAGGTAGGGAGTAGGGAGTAGGGAGTAGGGAGTAGGGACGTTGCATAAGGGCGTCCGTACAGAATCAGGAGGAGTGAGAGTTGTAGAAGAGGTGTCTCAAAGTGTACTTGAGGGATTTTTCTATCATAGTTACTCAAGAGTTTCTAGCTTTTTAAGCTTTTAATACCAAAAACCAAGGTATTTCAGACCAACAAGTTGCTCAAACCTTTACCTGTAAATGCTTTAATATTTATTCAGCCAGCCCTAGTTAAAGATTTTTAGAGGTATAGCGCTGTGCGCAGGCAACAGGGGGAATAAATTGCCGATAATATAAGACTTTGAGCTGCTTTGGCCCTTCCTGCAATTTGTCAATATACCAGCGCTCATTGCTATATCACAAAAAGATTATTCTTAAAGTCTCATCTCTTGATTTACCAACGCCGTATCAAGGGTCAGAAATTTCCCTTGGTTTTCTACCGTTGTCTGCCCAAAATTCTAACTTTTTGAACTTGAAAAAGCGAAAAGCTGATACCTTTTGAGACGAAAAAAGGCTAATATTTTGATCTGTCAATGCTTTAATGTTTATTCAGCAAACCCTAATTCTTCAGATTTGATATCAGTCTAGTAGTTGAGACAAATATAAGGTTTCTCTCTTCACTATATTTGCCCCGAAACCTAACTAACCAATACTTCCAAAGCTTTTATAAGTTCATCCACTGTTGTAGTTGCTGTTCCAAATTGACGGACTACCAGACTAGCAGCCAAATTTCCCAAAACTATAGCCTCCCAAGTAGAAGCACCTGCACCCAAAGCTAAAGTTAAAGCAGCGACAACTGTATCACCAGCACCAGTAACATCAAAAACATCAGTCCGGTTAAAAGCAGGTATATGCCAACAATATATGGCAGCATTACCAGTATCAGAAATAGTAAAAGAAGGTGGGGGTGCATTTAAACTAGCACTTGAACTACTGATGCGATCAAACAAAGTCATTCCTTCCTCACCACGAGTAATTAAAATTTGCTCTGCATCTGTTAACCGCAACAAGTCACACCCTGCTTGATAAAGAGTCTCAAAATTAGTAATAGCATATCCTACAGATTTCTCCGCTTCTGGAAGATTAGGAGTAAATAAAGTTGCACCCTTGTAACGTTGTAAATCTTTCTGAGTATCTACAATAGTTCTTTGAGAATGAGATTTAACTGCTTCTATAACTGCTGCTGTTAAAACACCATCTCCATAGTCTGAACAAACTACTGCATCTACTGTACTAACTTGCCTTTGAATACACTCCGCCAGTTGCAGTTGCAAATCAACTTCTGGCAAATCATCAGATTTTCGATCTACCCTAACAATTTGTTGAGTTACAGACTGACGAGCATGACCTGAGATTCTCGTTTTAGTTACTGTCGGGCGGTTTGAGTCAACTAAAATTCCAGTAGTATCAACCCCAGCAGTTTCAAAAATATGACGTAGTGCAATACCTTGATCATCTTTTCCTAGCAAACCAACAACCTTAACTTTAGCGCCCAACTTAGCAAAATTATAAACCGCATTAGCTCCGCCCCCAGGTACTCGCTCCGTAGTTTCGTGACGCAAAATTAATACTGGTGCTTCACGAGAAATACGCTCAACTTGACCAGTCATAAATTCATCCAGGGTTAAATCTCCCACTACTAATACCTCAACTTGAGAAAAACCTGCCAGTAAATTCAGTAGTCGAGGGGTAAAATTTTTGAGTTGAGCAATAAATTCTGAATCTAGTACCATAATTTATTTTTTTTGTCAGCATTCAGCTATCAGCCATCACCTATCAGCTATAGTTATTACTTTTACTTTAGATGAAGGCTATTAATTGATCCAGAATTAAATATTACTACAAAAACACAAGCTCGTTATTGTAGGCTGCGTATTTACGGCTACAATTTAAGCTGTGACAAAGTATTTACTAATGGATAATGGATAATGGATAATTGATAATTAATAAATTCGACTTTATTGCCTCTCCAGAAAATAAACTTGCTCTTTATTTAAGATAAGCTAGAGTTGTAAAATTCACTTTCCTAAATCATTTTTCGTATTTTTTTTGTGAAAAGACATTCCCTGCTCCCTACTAGATGCAAAAAGTCTATATCTTTTTCACGTCTATGTCTATTATCCATTATCAATTAATGAATAATCCATCGTCACGCACCACTTTAGTTATGTCAGTCCATTAAAAACTACTCAAAGGTGCGTTACCGAAAAATTAAGGTATAAAGCCTCTCCATTCATGGATAAAAAAGAAAAACAAATCCTTTTAGTCAATGCTCTTCATTTATAAGAAGAAGTAATAATTAATTATTAATTATTAATTGTTGAAGTCGCAATATAATGTTTGACAGTTCAACCATAGTTTGTGCTAAGTGCCTAACTACTACAGCTACTAAACTACTCTACTCCCTATTTCACTACTTCAACTTTTGTTTGACAATAGTGACAAGTTGAGTCATTTGTTTTTTCAATGCCGCAATTTCAGCTTCCATTTTCTTAACTTTAGCTTGCAATGCCTCAATTTTGCCACCAGGAGATGGTTCTACCTTCTCAGCAGTCTCATCATCAGCAGGGCGGTCTTTGGCCAACTTAAATGCTAATTGAATAGCTGCTGTTAATTCTTTTTTCTCAAAAGGTTTCTCTAGAAAAGCAAAATAATGTTTTTCAAAGGGTTCGGGAATTTTTTCTGCTACTTCTTCCTTACGACCTGACATCAGGACTAAAGGAATCTTTTTTAATTTTTCATTGGATTGAATTTTTTGAAATACCTCCCAACCAGTTACTTTAGGTAGCAGAAAATCCAACATAATCAAGTTGGGACGTTCCTTCACAATAAATTTCAGTCCCTCTTGGCCATCCTTTGCCTCTAGAACATTAAAGTTTCCTTGAGGAAGCATTTCCTTAACTCTGACTCTAATAACCTTACTATCATCAATAACTAAAATTTTGTGTCCTGCCACGACTAGCACCTCCAGTGATGAGTTGGTGTTTTCAAATTAATTTTATCTATATTCTTATTGTCAGCCATAAGTATAGCTAAATCCTGTATTTTATATTCATTTGTTCTAAAAGAACAGCGCATAAAATTATAGCTGAAGTCAGAAGTCAGAAGTTAAATTCCTGCTGTAACTATATTTGAGAGAAGGAATGAGAATGTCCTAACCCCTCTGGCTACTTCTATATTATTTTTAATTTTTAATGATAACCTTAATCGAATAGCCCCACTCTCCCTTAGTAGAACACAACGAGGGTAGATAAATCCATTTTGCGCTTCTTAAAGTAATGTGTTAGTATTCATGATGCTTCTGGGCTAGCAATGACTAGGGAGGCTGTCGGATTGGCGACTAACTGTAGAACCACCGCAAGACCGCAAAAAGGCAATGGCCTTAGAGGCAAGTGCCTGAGAAGCAGAAAACCTAAGTTATGAGGCTTAGGGATCTCCCGTTGTTGTCCAAGCGAAACTTCGGAAAAATGTCAAGGCTACAAAAAAATGGTCAATCAAGTAGATATGAAAGCCCAAATTCAGAGTATGCCAAAGTGGCTACGTCCTTCTTTGGGAAAAGCTAGTGATATTTCTACTGTACAGAAAATTATAAAGCAGCGTCAGCTACATACAATCTGTGAGGAAGGTCGTTGTCCCAACCGAGGGGAATGTTATGCCCAGAAAACAGCTACTTTTTTATTAATGGGTCCTACTTGTACCAGGTCTTGTGCTTTTTGTCAAGTGGATAAGGGTCATGCTCCCATGGCTTTAGACCCAGAGGAACCGCAAAAAGTAGCTGAAGCTGTGGAATTGTTGGGTTTGGAGTATGTGGTACTGACTTCTGTGGCTAGGGATGATTTGCCTGATGGTGGTGCTAGTTGGTTTGTGGCAACAATGAGGGCGATTAGAGAACGGAACCCACAGGCAAAAATAGAGGTTTTGACTGCTGATTTTTGGGGTGGTCAAGATGGAGTGGGGGCTAACAAGTTGTCTGTTTCTCTAGCTGAACGACAAAGAAGAAGAATCGAAGTAGTTGTAAATGCTGAACCTGCTTGTTATAACCATAATATTGAAACGGTCTCTAGGTTGCAAAGACCTGTCCGTCGTGGAGCAAAGTATGAGCGATCGCTTGATGTATTGCGAATTGTTAAGGAGTTAAATTCGATTATTCCCACTAAGTCTGGGTTAATGTTGGGACATGGAGAAACAGAAACTGAGGTAGTAGAAGCAATGGCAGATTTGAGAAGAGTAGGATGTGATCGCATAACTTTAGGCCAGTATATGCGACCTTCCCTAGCACATTTGCCAGTGCAAAAATATTGGACACCAGAAGAGTTTGACCAGCTTGGAGTGATCGCTACAGAAATGGGCTTTTCTCATGTTCGTTCCGGCCCTTTAGTTCGTAGTTCCTATCATGCTGGAGATAGTGTGTAAGTCAAAAGTCAAAATTCAAAATTCAAAAGTTAAGAGTTATCTCACTTGTGAATTTTCAGTGTCCAAATAGTGCGCAAATAACTTTTACCAGTATCCGTGTCCTCAATGGGTAGTGATATAAATCATTATCCACAAGAAATATATTGCCATTCATCTTTTAATAAAGACAGTAACTTTTGGTCTCCTTTCGCCTTAGCTATTAAACATCGGCGTTCCAAAATATCACATAAATTTGTTTTGTGAACCTGAGCTATATTGTTTTTTGCTTCAATAATAGTTTGCTTCTCCTTATCTAAATCTAAGGAAAAGTTTACAGTGCCAAACATCTTTTGAGGAGGATGCCCATGTATGGGAATATGTCTTGGATAAGAATAATAGCATTCTTGACCTCTATGTTGTCCTCTATATTTCTCGACTTCTTCCCCAACAATCATATTAATGGTGGGAAGGTCTTGTCGATTATTTGGATAGTCATTATTTAGTTTCATATTCTCAATATCAAAAATTATTTTTATTTCTGTATTTATTTTTACATTTTTGTCAAAAATTAGAATATTTTTGACAAAATTTTACATCGACAGCTAGACCTGATAGGAAAAAAGCCTGCACCAAGAGTTTTTTTTAGTCCAGTACAATACATGAAAAAAGAGTGCTACAGGAAAATACATACCAGAGATGCTTAAAACCTACATTCCGCACGACAAGATGTAGCATAAATGAAGAAATCAGAAGTGAGAATTTCCTATGGAATGCCCCGCAAACAGGATAAAGCCATAGTAGTCAACAATTAAGCAAGTATTTATGCTTAATATTTTCCTGACTCTATCCCTTAATAGAGACTTAATTATTGATTTTTTATAGAAAAAAATTAGGTTAATTTTCTATGTTGACAAAATAGCCAAGTATTATTTACTATAGAACTATAAATAAATAAATCAACAACTTCGGCCACAATAATATATTTAACCTTAAGGTAGATTTTATGAAAAAGTCTATAAAAAATAAGTCTACTCCTACTCATCCATTGAATAGATTTGTAACTAGAGATGCCCTAGCATTTCATTTAGGAATTAAATCAGACAATATCTACAAAATAAGCTGTTGGAGATATGTAATTCATGTTGTAGGAAAAAGCAAAAGTAGATTTGTAAGTTATGCTGATATGCCACCAATTTTAGGAGTAGAGCAACCAAGAAAAGCTGATTTTGCTAAATGGCGCAAGCGCATAAAAACTAGAAAGCAAAAGTATGTACCTAAATTTTGGTCACAGTTTTATGTAAAAAAAATTGAAGATTCTAATTCGATTAAAACCTTATTAAAATGGGAAAATTTAGTCAAACAATGTAAGTCATTAATCTCATTAGAAGGAATCCAAAAAATTGACCAGGCTGTAGCTGAAAAAAAACTAAGATTAGAGAAATTTAGTAACCGTAGGTATTAAGAAAAAACAGTAGTAAAAAATATCATTGGCTATCTTAACTTTTGACAATTGACAATTTAGTAAGATAAGTATTTTCTATCAGTTAAGAGAAGCTCCAGCCTTAGCAGAAGGTTTGAGGGGTTATTTCTTGGTCAATAGCAAGAATTTAACTTCTGACTTCTGACTTCTAATCTTGTAATCTTTTGACTTTTGACTTCAGTTGACTTCTAATTTTCTGACTTTTAACTTCTGACTTCTAACTTCTGACTTCTGACTTCAGTTATATATACTCCCCATATTGACGAAATTGCCTCAAAATAAAGAGTATAGATTTAGTCAAGGAATAAGGAGTAGACAATGCGACTATTACACAGTATGCTGCGAGTCGGTAACTTAGAAGAATCCCTAAAATTCTACTGCGATGTCCTCGGAATGAAGCTACTTCGCCAAAAAGACTATCCTGGTGGCGAATTTACTCTGGCCTTTGTTGGTTATGGGGATGAGTCAGACCATACAGTATTAGAACTGACCTATAACTGGGGTACTGATAAATACGATTTGGGCAACGCTTATGGGCATATTGCGTTGGGAGTTGACGATATTTATAGCACTTGCGAACAAATCAAAGCACAAGGAGGCAAAGTTACAAGGGAGCCAGGGCCAATGAAACATGGTTCTACAGTGATTGCTTTTGTGGAAGACCCAAATGGATATAAAGTAGAGCTAATTGAGTTAAGCACTCACAGTAGTAGCTCAGAAAAAGAAGTTGCAGCTAGTGCTAATTAAAAAATTACAGAAGAGGGAGAAGAGAAGAAGTTAAGGAAGTCGGAAAGTTGTTTTTGTAAAGGGGATGCGTGAGCAACCCTCCAAAAACATTTCCCTCAAAAAGGTAGAGTAAAGGTAGGGTAAATGACCCAATTAATTATTTTGATAATAAATAATTAATAATTAACTCAAAGCTAAATAAATGATATTTTTGGCTATCTTTCTTTAATCTGAAAAACTGACAAACTAAGGGAGGATTAATTTGTGGTAAATATTTTGGCTGGAAAAATATAAGGCTATCTTTTGTCATAATTTGGCAAAATCATAGACTTATTGAAGAGATAAATACAGTCTGTAGTTAAACACAAAATATATCTTCCTTATTCTTTTTCTAACAAATACTAGAGTTAAATTTACCTACCACATAACTATAATTTTATTTAATTACCACAGGACAATTGATAATTAATCAACGAGGTCATTATCAATTATCCATTATCAATTATCCATTATCAATTATCAATTATCCATGCAGCCAACTGACCCAAGCAAATTTACAGAACAAGCCTGGGATGCTATAGTAAAATCTCAGGATGTTGCTAGACGCTACCAAAATCAACAACTAGAAGTAGAACACTTAATTATTGCTCTCCTAGAACAACAAGGCACAGCTAATAAAATTTTAAACCGTGCTGGTATAGAACCAGAACGCCTTCTGCAACAAATAGACACTTTTGCTAAACGCCAACCTAAAGTAGGTAGTATAGAACATCTCTACTTAGGGCAAGGTCTGGAAATTTTTCTAGACTTGGCAGATGAAGCTAGAGAAAAATGGGAAGATAAATTTATTGCCGTTGAACATCTTCTACTCGCCTTTCACCAAGATAAACGTCTGGGTAATAAACTTATTGGTGGTGGTACTCCCCAACTACCAACTCGCCCTGGTTTTGAACGCCCCCAAACTATTCCACAAGTTGAATTTGAAGAACTAGAAGCAGCTATTAAAGCACTTCGAGGTAGTAGCAAAGTTGAAGACCAAAACCCAGAAGCTACTTATGATGCTTTGGAAAAATATGGGCGCGACCTGACAGAATTAGCTAAAGCAGGTAAACTTGACCCGGTTATTGGTAGAGATGAAGAAATTCGCCGGGTGGTTAGTTGTCTGTCTCGTCGGACAAAAAATAATCCTGTACTTATTGGGGAACCGGGGGTGGGTAAGACAGCGATCGCTGAAGGTTTAGCTCAACGTATTGTTAATGGGGATGTGCCAGAGTCTCTGAAAGAACGGCAACTTATTAGTCTTGACATGGGTAGTCTCATTGCGGGGGCAAAGTTTAGAGGAGAATTTGAAGAACGTCTCAGATCGGTTTTGCGGGAAGTTACCCACTCGGACGGTCAAATTATTTTATTTATTGATGAATTACATACAGTTGTTGGTGCAGGTTCGGGTGGGGGTACTGGTTCGGGGGTAGATGCGGGAAACTTGCTCAAACCAATGCTTGCTCGTGGGGAACTTCGTTGTATTGGAGCTACTACTATTGATGAATATCGTAAACATATAGAAAAGGATGCTGCTTTAGAACGTCGGTTTCAAAAAGTAGAAGTTGGTCAACCTAGTGTTGAGGATACTATTTCTATTTTGCGGGGGTTGAAAGACCGTTATGAAACTCACCACGGTGTAAAAATTACTGATGCTGCTTTGGTTGCTGCTGCTACTTTATCTAACCGTTATATTTCAGACCGCTTTTTGCCAGATAAAGCGATCGACTTAGTAGATGAAGCTGCTGCTCAATTAAAAATGGAAATTACTTCTAAACCAGTGGAGTTGGAAGCTATTGAGAGACGGATAATGCAATTGGAGATGGAAAAACTTTCTATTGAAGGAGAGTTGCAAGGTACTAATAAAAATAAAAATCCTGAAGCTACACCAACAGCAAAAGTATCTCCTGCTTTACAACGTATTACTAATGAAATTAATATTTTGAAGCAAAAGCAGGAAAAATTTTCCTCTAAATGGTCTGGGGAAAAAGAGTTGCTGAATGCTATTAACTCTCTTAAAGCAGAAGAAGATAAAATAAAAGTACAAATAGAACAAGCAGAAAGAGCTTACGATCTGAACACGGCAGCTCAGTTAAAATATGGGCAGCTAGAAACTGTACATCGCGATCGCGAAGCAAAAGAGGCAGAATTATTAAAAGTCCAAGCTCAAGGTTCATCTCTCCTCCGAGAACAGGTGACTGATGCGGATATTGCCACTATTGTTGCTAAGTGGACAGGTATTCCGGTAAACCGTTTATTAGAGTCGGAACGCCAGAAATTACTCCAATTAGAAAAACATCTACATCAAAGAGTAATTGGACAGTCCGAAGCTGTGTCAGCTGTAGCAGCAGCTATTAGAAGGGCGAGAGCAGGAATGAAAGACCCAGGAAAACCTATTGGTTCGTTTATGTTTTTAGGTCCGACTGGGGTTGGTAAAACTGAGTTGGCACGAGCATTAGCAGGATTTTTGTTTGACCGGGATGATGCTTTAGTACGAATTGATATGTCGGAATATATGGAGAAACACGCGGTTTCTCGGTTGGTCGGTGCCCCCCCTGGATATGTAGGTTATGACCAAGGGGGTCAATTATCGGAGGCAGTAAGGCGGCATCCTTATTCTGTGATTTTGTTTGATGAAGTCGAGAAGGCACACCCAGATGTATTTAACGTATTACTACAAGTATTAGATGATGGTAGGATTACTGATTCTAAAGGTAGGCTAGTTGATTTTAGTAATACTGTAATTGTAATGACAAGTAATATTGGCAGTGAGTATATTTTAGATGTGGCAGGAGATGATTCTAAGTATGAGGAAATGTATAAGCGAGTGATGGGAGGATTGAGAAAACATTTCCGCCCAGAATTTTTAAATAGGGTAGATGAAATTATATTGTTCCACACTTTAAGGAAGAATGAATTACGTCAAATTGTAGAAATTCAAGTGAAGAGAATTGAAGGATTATTAGGGGAACAAAAAATTAGTTTGAAATTAACTGCTGCAACATTAGATCACATTGCTAAAGTGGGATATGACCCAGTTTATGGAGCGCGACCTTTAAAGCGGGCAATTCAAAAAGAATTAGAAAATCCTTTAGCAAATTTGATTTTAGAGAATAAATTTATTGGTGGGGATGTTGTAGTAATTGATTGTGTAGATGGTGGTTTAGTGTTTGGGAAAAAGGATGAGTTGGAATTGCTTAAAAGGTAATCATGGTAGGGGGTGAATACCTATTCGCCCCTACATTCTTGCTGCGAATATATAGTGGGAGCTTTTTTCTCGCCAGTAAAAGTTATTATAATCAAGCCAGATTTGAATAGTATGAATAAAACTAAACTTAGAACTTATGTTAACGATAATTAGCCTAATATTTTGATTAATTATTAATCTCATTTGATTTTAAATTCATCGGAGTTACTCTCTCTAAAATATATTGCCTTTGTGATTCATCAAACAATCTTTCAAATTTAGGGGAACTTGGTTTTTCAATTTTTCGATACACATTTTCCTTCCAATATTCTCTCTGTAAGGTAACACTACTAGCCGTCTCATGATAACTTTGCAACATATTTTCCTCAAATTCGACATCCATAAAGTTACAAAGTTTTACCAATTGATTCTGACTATTTTCTACCAAGTCTTCATATCTAACCATAACATGATTTGGCTTATGTAAATGCTTGTGGCTAGCAGCAACAGCCCTCATCCATTTATCAATACAAACATCTATATTAGATTTATCCGCCCAAAATTTAGGATATTTTTGGGCTAATTCATACATAGATGCTACTACATCTTCACCGTTTCTAATAATATGAATAAATTTAGCTCCTGGAATAAACTTCTCAATATTTTCAACATAAAAAATATGCTCGGGGGTTTTCTCCAACCATAAGCTTTTTCCCATCTGTTTTGTCAAGGAATCCATAACTGCCACAAACTTATTAACGTACTGACTAATAAACAGAGTTGTTGGCGAAAACTGTAACATTACCTCTGGTTGCTTAAGTTCGGAGCGAAAAAATTCTTTGAGTCGCGACCTAACTCGACGAGAAGCAATACCAAAAATTCGTCTACTGGGAGTTTCAGGTACTAAATATAAAAATAACTTAGACTCTGGAAAACTTACTATCTGAGAGTGAGTTGCCAATAAACTCTGCAAGAGTGTCGTACCTGAGCGCGAACACCCCACTACAAAAACAGGCTTTTGGGAGAGACTTTTCATAATTAACTTTATCCTAATATCTTAACAACAAAATAAAAATTACATAGTCCAACTTCTCAAAAAGAATAAACTGGGTTTCGGATTCAGTTATTAGTATTAACAGGACGATTAAGATCAATGGCTGTTAACCATTACTGCTATTACATTGCATATTTTAAATTGATTTTAGTTGATACCTTCGCCTCTGTAGTTGCTCAGATTATTCTTTTTTTTGTGTAACCCAACGCACTCATTTTTTAGAATCAAGTATTTAGAGTAAACTCTGCGAACCTAACCATCGCCACCAAAAGGCATATAAAGTGTTAAGTTTGTTCAACATTATTTTTATTTCCAAAACTTGTTTAGATTACTCTTAAATCTGCAATACATCAAGATATTTTTGAGCAACAGTCTCTAGTTGAAACTGCTCCAACCAATGTGAATCAACAGACTTAATCTCACCCGATAACACCCTTAAAATTGCCTTTGCCATTGCTTGGTTATCCCCCACTGGCAAAAGTTCGCCATATTTGCCATTATCTAAAATCTCTGCTGGCCCGCTAGGGCAATTTGTAGAAACAACAGGAGATCCTGCTGCCAGAGCTTCAGCAACAACGTTCCCAAAACCTTCCCAAGCTGAAGACAGAACAAAAACTGCCGATCTAGCCATATAGGCATAAGGATTCTCCACAAAACCCAACATAGCCACATCTTCTTTTAATTTTAATTCATCAACTAAAGAAAGAAGTCTTTTTTCCTCTTGACCACTTCCCAAAATTACTAACTTTGCAGGTTGCACTTGTCGTACTTCGGCAAAAGCTTTAATTAAAGTTGGAAAATCCTTCTGCCGATCTAATCTTCCCACTCCTAAAACTACTGGTGGTTGTTCTGGAGCAAACCAAGGATGGTTTACAGGCTCTTGAGATTTCTGCGAAAGTTGAGGAGTTATTACTGGGTTGTAAATTACTTCAATCGATTCTAAAGGCAATTTAGCTGTCGTCGCTAAATCCTGTGCTACTCCACGAGAAGCCGCAATAATACCATCAGCAAAAGGATATAAAAACCGAATTGCAATCGGAATTAAATTTGACTTCATCTGATTCCCTAAAGGATTGTTTATTTTTACATCCAGGGATAAATTGGTTTGTTCCGACACCGCTACTCTTGTAGAAACCATAGCTAAATGTTTAGCAATTATGGCAATTTCAGGCCCGGTATGTTTTGCAGACAATAAAGTTTTTGGTTGTTTCTTCTTGAGATAATCGATCAGTTTAGGAATCATTGTTAGGGAAGTCCTTAGTGTTAACCCAGGAGCTTTTAAATCAAAAACTTCTACTTCTGGTGGTAATTTATTTAAAAAATTAGATTTACCGACTTGGTTAAGCACTAAATCTACTTTCAAACCTTTGGCTAGAAAAACTTGGACTAAATTTAAAATAACTCTCTCTATCCCTCCATTGCCAAAAAATGGCATATAAATAGCTAAATCTGTTTTTGCTTCATTCATAATTATCTTTATCCTTAAAACTTTAACTCAAAAATTTAGTTACTCTTAAATCTGCAATACATCAAGATACTTTTGAGTGACAGCCTCCTGTTTAAATTGCTCCAACCAATCAGAATTAATAGACTTCACATCACCTGATAACACCCTTAAAATTGCTTGAGCCATTGTTTCGCTATCTCCCACTGGCACAAGTTCACCATACTTACCATTATCCAAAATCTCTTCCGGCCCGCTAGGGCAATTTGTAGAAACCACAGGAATTCCCACAGCCATTGCTTCTATTAATACATTTGGCAAACCCTCCCAAGCTGAAGACATAACAAGAACTGCTGATTTAGCCATATAAACATAAGGGTTTTTGGCAAAACCCAACATAGCCACATCTTCTTTTAAATCTAATTCATCAACTAAGGAAAGAAGCTTTTTTTCCTCTCCCCCACTTCCCAAAATTACTAATTTTGCTGCTTGGGTTTGTCGGACTTTAGCAAAAGCATGAATTAGAGTCGGAAAATCTTTCTGCGGCTCTAATCTTCCGACTCCTAAAATTACTGGAGG
The DNA here is from genome assembly GCA_038747755.1 of Cyanobacteria bacterium P01_H01_bin.35. Taxonomy (GTDB): domain Bacteria; phylum Cyanobacteriota; class Cyanobacteriia; order Cyanobacteriales; family Microcoleaceae; genus Trichodesmium. The sequence continues at coordinate 29,913 of JBCDJM010000022.1, read as the reverse complement.
TTGCCCAGGAGCAAACCAAGGATGCTCTAAAGATTCTTGAGATGCTTTTAAAACTTTAGGAGTTATTGTGGGGTTGTAGATTGTTTCAATCGATTCTAAAGGTAATTTAGCTGTCATCGCTAAATCTTGTGCTACCCCATTAGAGACTGTTATAATACCATTGGCGAAAGGGTATAACAATCTAACACCAAGAGGAATTAAACGGGATTTAAACCGATTTCCTAAAGGATTTCCTGTTTGTGTTTCAAAGGATAAATTACTGCGTTCCGAAACTACTACTCTTGTAGGAACTAGAGCTAAAAGTTTAGCTATTATGGCTACTTCAGCAGATGTATGTCCTGCGGAAAATAAAGTTTTGGGTCGTTTTTCTCTCAAATATTTTATCAGTTTGAGAAAATATTTGGAAAATCCATCGGCTTTTAGATCGACAAGTTCTACTTCTGGTGGCAATTCTTTTAACATACTAGATTTACTAGCTCGGTTAAGAACTAAATCAATTTTCAGATCTTTTTCTACAAAACTCTTGGTCAAATTTAAGATAATTCTATCTACTCCACAATCAAAAAACGTCCGAAGGTAAATCGCTAAATCTGTTTTTCTTTGATTCATAATTATCTTTTTTTCCTAACCTCTAAGTTAAATAACGAAAAAATAATGGTAAACATTCAGCATTCAGCCATCAGCTATTGCTTTTAGTTTTTGATAAAAGCTTTACTATTCAGAAATTTTATCTTACTAAAAAAGTCAGTTTTCAAATCTATATTCCTTTAAATCTATATCCTTAAGGTTTAGGTTTTTATTGCTGATAGCTGACAGCTAATAGCTGAATGCTTACAAATAATTTTCACGCACCAGATGGTAATTTTCTATCTGCAAAATGAATTTTTTTGATTGTAACCATCTCGGAACTATATAATCCCATGTTTTTAGCTTCTAATAATTCCTGCCAAGCTTGCTCAAAATCTCCTAAATGAATATAAAGCATTACTTTAGCTGCTAAAACATTAGACTGCATTTCCTGTGATACTAAAGTAACTGCATAGTTAAAAGCGTTGTTTATATCATCCCGAGAAAATAGATCGAAAGAATAAAATTTTTTTAATAACTCATTAGGAATTTCTTTCTGGTACTTAAAAATGACTGAACCTGAAAGAGGTAAGTGACCAATAGGCTCAAAATAGTCTTTCAAAAAATACCTAATTAAATGTAACCAAGGGACTCCAAAATGGGCAAAATCTTGTTCGATAACAATGGAAACTCCTGGAATTAAGGAAGGGTAAAAATTATGAAGGATACTATTTGTTAAATCCCAATTTTTACTAGCATCATTATGTAATATTTCTATCCCCTTTTGCTCATTCCAACCTATTTGAGTTAAATCGCCAGGATGAACCTCTATTAGATTCGCCCAAGGATTAATTCTTTGGCGAAACTCATCCAGAAAACTATCACCTTCTTGGTATTTTCCCTCCAAGCTAGTATTCTTGAAATAGGGAGTTCTACCTTTATTGTCAGGCAAGAAAACAAATATATCGTAAGCATGGATTCGACCATCTTTTAGTTGCACTTGAGAATTTTTATCGAGTCCTTTTGCCTCAGAAATAGTTGACGCACCTAAATAGCAGCCTAAATCGACGATTTCGCCTCTCCCAGAATATTTATTTTTACAGTACCATTGAAGATATCCTTGTTCCCATTTAGTTGTTAATCCTTCAATAGTATCCATGCCATAATAAGGCAATAAATAAGGAAAATTTTTCAGTATGTATCCTAAACGCTGAACCTTTCTCAAAACTTTTTCGCTGAATAAAATTTGTACCATTGTTTTCTTAATACCTTTCTATTTTACCTTAACCTTTACAGATTAATTAACCTCCAAAACATCAAGATATTTTTGAGTAACAGTTTGCTGTTTAAACTGTTCTAACCAAACAGGAGCGACTGACTTAATTTGACCCGACAATACCCTCAATATTGCCTCTGCCATTGCTTCGCTATCTCCCACTGGAACTAACTCGCCATATTTACCACGATCTAATATTTCTGCCGGACCGTGGGGACAGTCAGTACAAACAACTGGAGTTTCCAAACTTAGAGCTTCTACAATTACATTCCCAAAGCCTTCCCAAGCTGAGGATAAAACATAAACTGCAGCTTTTTTAATATAAGGATAAGGATTTTTGACAAACCCAACTATAGACACATCTTCCTTTAAATTCAAATCCCCCACCAAAGAATTGAGCTTTTCGCGCTCCCTACCACTACCCAAAATCATCAATTTAGCAGGTTGTACTTCTCGAACTTTAGCAAAAGCTTGAATAAGGGTAAAAAAATCTTTCTGAGGTTCCAATCTCCCTACCCCTAGAATGACTGGAGGTTCTCCTGGTTTAAACCAGGGGTGTTCTAAAAGCTCTTCAGAATTGGCAAGTATTTGAGGAGTAATAATTGGATTATAAATTACTTTGATACGTTCTGAGGGCAAACCTGTTATGTCAGCTAAATCTTGAGCCACACCCTGAGAAACAGCTATAATTCCGTCAGCCCAAGGATAAAAAAACTTTGCAAACACCGGAGACCAACGGTCTGTACTCTTACGTTCAGCGTGAATAGAAAGAGTGTTATGCTCTGAAACAAAAATTCTAGTAGAAGAACTAAATGCTAGAGCTTTAGCCCACAAAGCAATTTCATTATTATAGTGAAGACCAGAAAGCAAAGTCATTGGTCTTTCCCTTCGCAAATAACCTGCTAGCTTAGGAAGACCAGCCAACATTCTAGGTGCTTTCAAATCTACAATTCTCACATTTGAAGGCACTTGGTTTAAGTAAGGGCCAGCCACAGTATTCATTACTAAGTCTACTGAAAGTCCTCGCTCTACAAAAGCCTTCATTAAATTTACCATCACTCTTTCAGCACCACCACCGTAGAGCAACCGGAGATAAATAGCAATATCTGGTCTATTTTCTGGCATAATTGTAATTCTTAAATCTTAGCAAAGTTAGTATAATTTCTCAATTTTTAATATCTTAAAAAAAGAGCAACCTTAGCGATCGCTAATTCCCAAAAAATCAAGATATCTTTGAGTAGCAGTTTCCCAAGTAAACTGTTCCAACCAATCAGAATCAACTGACTTAACATCCCCAGATAACACCCTTAAAATTGCCTCAGCCATTGTTTTACTATCTTCCATTGGTACTAATTCACCATACTTACCATTAGCCAGAATTTCTGATGGCCCACTAGGGCAATTTGTTGAAACTACTGGAATTCCCACAGCTAATGCTTCAATCAATATAGTAGGTAAACCCTCCCACACAGAAGACAAAACAAATACTGCTGCCTGCTTCATATATGCTAAAGGATTGCTAACAAAGCCCTCCCAGGCAACATCTTCTTCTATATTTAACTCCTTTACTAGAGCCTTTAATTTTTTTTCCTCCCTACCACTACCCAACATCATTAGTCTAGCAGGTCTTGTCTTTCGTACTTCAGCAAAAGCTCGAATCAAAGTAGTAAAATCTTTTTGGGCCACAAAGCGACCAGCCCCTATCACTACTGGAGGCTCCCCCATTTTCAACCAAGGGTGTTCTATAGATTCTGTTATTTTAGTTTTCACCTCTGAGGTAATAACTGGATTATAGATAACTTTAATTTTTTCTAGGGGTATCCCACTTAAATTAGCTAAACTATCAGCAGCTCCTTGAGAAACTGCCACTATCCCATCTGCAAAAGGATACAAAAATTTGGCAGTCAATGGCGTTAAACGAGAGGATTTCTGTTCTACCATTTTTGCTTCTTGAGAAAGATTAGTATGTTCTGAGACAAAAATACGAGTAGATACTCCCGCAATTTTTTTGGCAAGTATGGCAATTTCGTTAGGAAAATGGGTAGCAGAAAGTAAGACTTTTGGTTTTTTTTGCCGTAGATAATTGACTAACTTTGGTAAACTTCTCAAAGATTGAAATCCTGTTTGTAGTTTAAATTTACCGTATAAATTACTTCCATATAGATTAGGATTATCGAAGCTTATTACTTTTATTTCTTTTGGTACTCGATCAAGGAATTTTCCTTCTGCATTAGTTAATACTATTTCTACACTAGCTCCTTTTTTCTCAAAGCCAGAAGCCAAATTTAGCGTAACACGCTCTGCTCCTCCTCCAGTTAAATTTCGGAGGAAAACAGCTATATCTGGTTGTGATTTATACATAGATGTTGATTTAGGTGGGGTTATTCATGTTGAATAACAATATTTATTTAGATGATTGTATCTTGTTTACTTGCAAGTATCCTAGTGGTACTTAAACATTTTATGGTTGGAAAAACGCCTCAAAGTCCCTCTAGACAAGGGAATTACGTCGATGCCCTAAAAATGGCTAGAACCGTTGGTAATTCAGGATTTATACCTTTTTGACGTAAAAGCCTTTGCCCGTGTATATTTGACCCTGTTTTTTGAGTCTATTTTGTTTAAGTCCTGCTAGAAAATTATTCACAAATAAATATGACACAGTAATTTTCCTAGTTCAGTGTCCAAAAATAGAGCCTTAACTGATGCTATATTTTATAAACCTGGAATATGCTGTAATAGCTTTTCTAGTGGTACAAACTATAGATACAAATTAAGAAGTAATTTTCAGGATAACAATCACAATTTTATCAAAAATACTGAGAGCTGAATTTTATATAAATATTTATTCTTTAATTAACTTACTTTTTTTAGATATGAAATTAATTGATTTAGGTCTCTATAAAAATATTTAACCGTTTGAAACTACTATGTATTCGATTACAATTTCCTAGGTAGTGAAATCCGAATCATAAATTTGGTGCAATCCCTGTTTAAAAAAAAGACTTCATAAATCACAATTATTAAATAGTATTGAAGACTTACTAGGAGCAATTGGCCATAATGTCTAAAATTTGCAGTTTAGTATCTTTGAAGATATTTAAACACCAGACAATTACCTGAATGCTCTACTAAATATTCACCTAGATAAAATAGATAAACACTATGAGTACAACACTGGAAAAAGGTAAAATCAGTATCCATACTGAAAATATCTTCCCAATTATCAAAAAATCTCTTTATACTGACCATGAAATTTTCTTAAGGGAATTAGTATCTAATGGTGTAGATGCTATTGCTAAACTAAAAATGGTAGCTAGAACTGGGGAATATAGTGGTGATGTTACTAATCCAGAAATAGAAATCAAAATAGACAAAGATAATCAGACTCTTTCCATTACTGATAATGGTATTGGCATGACTGTTGATGAGATTAAAAAATACATTAATCAAGTTGCTTTTTCCAGTGCTGAAGAGTTTATTGAAAAATATAAAGGTAGCGAAAATGATGCTATTATTGGTCACTTTGGTTTAGGTTTCTACTCATCTTTCATGGTTGCGAAAAAAGTAGAGATTGACACCCTTTCTTATCAAGAAGGAGCAGAATCTGTTCACTGGAGTTGTGACGGTTCTCCAGAATTTGAACTATCAGATTCTACTCGTACAGAACGAGGTACAACTATTACCTTAACTCTCCAAGATGAAGAGAAAGAATATCTCGAACCTACTCGTGTTCAACAGTTAATTAAAACTTACTGTGATTTTATGCCAGTGCCCATCAAGTTTGAGGGTGAAGAAGTTAATAAACATAAGGCAATCTGGCGAGAATCTACTCAGAATGTTACAAAAGATGATTACTTAGAATTATATCGTCATCTCTATCCTTTCCAAGAAGATCCCCTTTTATGGGTTCACCTCAATACTGATTATCCTTTTATTGTTAATGGCATTCTTTATTTTCCCAAATTAAAGCCAGATGTAGATGTTACCCAAGGCAATATTAAACTATTCTGTAATCAGGTATTTGTTACCGACCATTGTGAGGAAATTATTCCTAAGTTTTTAATGCCTTTGCGAGGAGTAATTGATAGTACAGATATTCCTCTAAATGTTTCTCGTAGTTCCTTATTAAGTAATCGAACTGTCAGAAGAATTGCCGATTATATAGCAAAAAAAGTAGGCGATCGCCTCAAAGAACTTTATCGTGATGAACGGGATAAATATATTACTGGTTGGCAAGATGTCGGTACATTTGTTAAGTTCGGTGCATTGAACGACGATAAGTTTAAAAAGCAAGTAGAAGACATCATAATTTATCGCACTACAGCTCAACTAAACGAGGGTGAAAAAACTGAAACTGAAGCCAAAGCAGCAGTAGAAGTACAAGCAGAAGGAGAAGATGTTTGGCAAGAAGTAACTCCAGAAAATTCTGAAGTGAAAAATACTGACGAACAAGGTTTTTCTTACACCACTCTCAAAGAATATTTAGAACGTAATAAAGAACGTCACGAAAATCGGGTTTATTATTGTACCGAACCTGCTTCTCAAGCAACTTATGTAGAACTGCATAAAAATCAAGGTTTAGAAGTTTTATTCCTCGACTCTTTCATAGATACTCACTTTATTAGTTTCCTAGAAAGAGAATATCAAGATGTTAAATTTTCTAGAGTAGATTCTGATTTAGATGAAACATTAATCGACAAAGAAAATCAATCAGAAATAGTCGATCCAACCACAAATAAAACTCGAAGCGAACAAATTAAAGAATTATTTGATAAAGCATTAAATAAACCCAAGGTAAATGTTAAGGCTCAGGCATTAAAATCAGAAGATGCCAAAACTACTCCCCCAGCAATGGTATTATTGCCAGAAGCAATGCGAAGGTTACGGGACATGACTGCTATGTTACAGCAGGAAAAAACAGAATTTCCCGAAGACCATGTTTTGTTAGTTAATACAGCTCATCCACTAATTCAGAATCTTGCTAATATTAGTCAAGGTAGTATTATTCAGGGTAGTGGAGAATCTCCATCATCAGAATTAGCCAAAGAAATCTGTCATCATGTATACGATTTAGCCTTAATGGCACAAAAAGGCTTTGATGCTGAGGGGATGAAAGAATTTGTCGAAAGGTCTAACGAGGTCTTGACTAAGTTAACCGAAAAAGCATTATAAAAAGGGTCAGCTTCATAGTCATTTCTATAGTAGGGGGGGTTTTAACTAGAATTTTAATCCTGACTTCTCAGATTCATACAAACCCCCCCTAATACACAATTACATAACAAAAAATAAGGTTAATAGCCTTTCCTTGGAAAGGGGATGAAAAAAATAAACTTCAGTATTTCAACCATAGGACTTTATCTAGAGATACTGATAACTGATAACTGAAATGACCTATATAATAAAAAGGTTGTAAAGACAAGATCGAAGGACAAAGCTATGAGTCGTAAATGTCAATTGACGGGAAAGAAAGCTAATAATGGCTATGCAGTTTCCCACTCCCATATTCGTACCCACAAATTACAACACGCAAATCTCCAGTGGAAAAGAGTATGGTGGCCTCAAGGTAATCGTTGGGTAAAGCTAAAGTTATCTACCAAAGCAATTAAAACTCTAGAAAACAAAGGTATACAAGCGATGGCCAAAGAAGCTGGGATTAACTTGAATAAGTATTGATATCACTATTCCTATCGTCCAATAATTTAGCCCTGTCCTCATCAACTGTAGGATAGGGCGATTTATTTATATATTTGTTTATTTTTTCCGGATGATTGTTAATTAGTATGTATGTATATTAAGCTTGTTGAAATTTAGGATCTTTAGGAATTCTGAGAATAACATTTTTAGCCCAGAGACTTTTTGTCAACTCAATATTTAGGGTTTGCTAAAAAAGTCTTTTGGTAAGGGTGAGAGTCAGGAGTCAGGAAGAACAAGAATTATAGAGGCGGTAGGATTCAGAATTGTCCCTTGCTTTTTCTGCCGTTGTCTACTCAAAATCTGAACATTTTCAGGTTAAGGGAACAAAAACCTTGCACTTTTTTCACACACGCAAAGGCTAAAGATTTTATATGTCAATTTTGGATTGAATCAGCCAGCTTTATTTAAATAGTGAGCGATCGCCAAGAATTTCAAATTCTTGTATCATCGCCAAGTTATCTCAATAGGAGTTTATAATAAGTCTATTTTATAGATATTATTGATGGCTCCTGAAAATTCAGTTCTGGAAAATTTTGAGGTGTTCGTTTCCTGTTGAATCTTTATCTTAGCAGAAAACCCTTATTATAGGGATAGTCTTGGGGTAGCGAGGATGTCAAATTTGCTTGATGGACAATGCCAAGACCTTTATTTTTTTGTAGAAAGCTGTAGATTAAATTAGGAATTTACGAATATATACTGTTGTTATATTACGATAATATTGGATATATTTTAAATATAGAATTACTAAATATAGGATGTAAATTGTTATGACTGATTTTACTGTAGTAATCCCTACATATAATGGAGCGGAAAGATTACCATTAGTTCTAGACAAATTACGCTCTCAAATCGAAATAGAAGGACTATCTTGGGAAGTGATTGTTGTAGACAACAACAGCAAAGACAATACACAAAAAGTAGTTAAAAAATATCAAAAAAACTGGCATCGGCAAAATTCCTTAAAATACTGTTTTGAAGAAAAACAAGGTGCAGGATTTGCTAGAAAAAAAGCAGTTCAAGTAGCAAATTCTCCTTTAATTGGTTTTCTAGATGATGATAATATTCCTGCACAAAATTGGGTGGCAGCAGCTTATGAATTTGCTCAAAAATATCCCAAGGCTGGTGCTTATGCTAGTCAAATTCATGGAGACTTTGCGGGAGAACTACCACCTAATTTTGATCGGATTAAACCATTTTTTGCCATTACTGAAAGGGGCGAAAAACCATTGCTTTATCAACCTGCATTGAAGGTAATACCACCTTCCGCAGGATTAGTAGTTCGTAGGGAAGCTTGGCTAGAAAATGTTCCAAAAGATTGTATATTAAGTGGTAGAAAACAAGGCTCAATGTTAACGGCTGAAGATACAGAAACTATTAGTTATATTCAACAAGGAGGGTGGGAAATTTGGTATAATCCAGCAATGGAAGTAATTCACAAAATTCCCAAACATCGATTGGAAAAAGATTATTTAATTAGTTTTTTCCGTGGTATTGGTTTGAGTCGTTATGTAACCCGAATGTTGGGAGTTAAGCTATGGTTAAAACCATTGGCTTTTTTAGCTTATACGGTAAATGATACTAGGAAAATTATCCGCCATTTACTTAAATATAATCTCAAGTTACGAACAGATGTAGTAGCTGCTTCTGAATTGGAACTATATATTAATAGTTTAATCAGTCCTTTTTATTTGTGGAAAAATGGTTATTTCGTAAAGGTTAAAGAAAATCAGAATTCAGCCCAAGAATCTCAGGTAGTTTCAGTGGAATTGCTCAAATAGTAGGTAATTTAGATGGAAATAATTGCTTTGCTAGGATTTAAAACGAAAGATAACAACCTCTATTCAGTTAGGTAGTGAAAGATAATGTTAGATTTTACCGTAGCAATACCAACATATAATGGGGCAAGTAAATTACCCTTGGTTTTAGAGAAGTTGCGATCGCAAATCAACACAGAAAATATTTCTTGGGAAGTAATTGTAGTTGATAATAATAGTAGTGACAATACTTCTGAAATAGTTCAAAATTATCAATCTGTGTTTTCTGAAATTGTCCCGATAAGATACTTGTTTGAACCGGAACAAGGAGCTGCATTTGCTCGTTTGAAAGCCATTCAAGAAGCCAAAGGTACTTATATTGGTTTTCTAGATGATGATGTTTTACCAGAGCAAAATTGGGTATCTGTCGCATATTCTTTTTGTCAGGCCCATCCTCAAGCTGGAGCAGTAGGAGGTCAAATTCATGGTGATTTTGAAGTCAAACCACCGCCAGAATATAAAAGAGTATACCCTTTTTTGTCTATTAGAGAACATGGTTCTAAACCCCGTCTTTTTGAGCCAAATAAGTTAAATTTACCAACCACAGCTTCATTAGTTGTTAGTAAAAAAGCTTGGAATGAATCTGTCCCCGATCGCTTTACTTTAAGTGGTAGAGTTGGTAGTTCAATGGTAGCTTCAGAAGATTATGAATTATTGTTATACATCCATAAGAATGGTTGGGAAATTTGGTATAACCCGGAGATGGAAAGTAATCATAAAATACCTGCTAACAGATTAGAGAGAAATTATTTATTATCCTTAGGTCGTAGTTGTGGTTTACCAACTTATTTTCTACTAACAATTAATGCTAAAAGTTGGGAAAAGCCTATACTATTTGTGAGAACATTATTAGGAAATTCACGCCGGATAATTCTGCATTTGATTAAGTATCGTGGTCGAGTTAGAACAGATTTAATACCAGCCTTTGAGTTAGAATACTATTGGGGTAGTTTGCTTAGTCCTTTTTATTATTTAAACAATATCTTGAAACCAGATAATACTAATAAAGCTGGTTCATTAATTGATAATGGATAATTACCTCAAGGCAAACCGTAACGGAATCTAATATAAGGAAATATCCTAGCACTTTTTTTATCCTTAAAAGTCAAGGTCTAAAGCCTTTCCTTTTAAGTAATTACTGATTTGATGTTCTTTGAGATTTTTTTAATAAATGCTCTACAAGTTGAGCAGGCATAAAGATATAAAGAATTATTTTTACCCACATTATTGCCATCAATTTTCTTCTTTTTTGAAGTAAGGAAATATTATTTTTAACAGCATTTATATAGTACCTAATTGCTGCTTTTCCTTTTGCTCTAGTAACTCTACCTTCCAAAGATTTAATAGTCAAATAAAGATAAAGATTAGAGATACTTTTTGGTTTTAAATTTTGTAAAGATTCAGGAGCGCGACCAAAAGCTCTATCTATAACTTCTAAACATTGTTTTTCTACCCTGGTAAGATTAGTTGATAATGAATTAGTAGATACTCTATATAAAATTTGAGGAGAAGGTACAGCAACAAACTCATATTTAATAGCTAACTTAAACCACACATCTAAGTCTTCAGCAGCAAAAAGTGATTCATCAAAACCACCTATTTCAATTAATGCTTGGCGATAGATTAATGGGTTAGAGCCATTTTCTATAAAGTTAGTTAACAACAATTTTTCATAGACATTTCCATTAGCTGTGATGTGGCAACCTGGATATAAAAAATTGTCAAATTCATCTATATAATCAGTCCAACTATAAGCTATTTTAGCTTGAGAATTTTCTTCAAGTTTCTGGAGTTGTTTTTCTAGTTTGTCTGGAGTCCAAAGGTCATCAGAATCAATGAAAGAAATGTATTTTCCAGAAGCAATAGCTGTTCCACGATTTCTACTTGCAGAAGGTCCAGCATTTGGGTAATTAAAAATTTTAATTCTTGGATCGGATATGTTAGAAATAACTTCTTCTGTTGAATCAGTCGAACCATCATTAATAATTATTAGTTCGTAGTCTTTCCAAGTTTGGTTTAAAACAGACTCAATTGTTTTTTGAATAGTATTTTGCCCGTTAAAAACTGGAATTATTACAGAAATTAGGGTCATAGAAAATTAGGGAATATAGGGAGTATACAAATAGTCAAGAAAAATCATGTAATTGTTATGGTAATAATATTATTTGCTCCCCTCCGATAAAACTCTACTTGCAGATAATTTATCATAGTCAAGGTTCTTGTATACTTAGCACATAAAAGTTGAAACTTTTATCTATCTCTTTAGATTACGATTACCACAATAATCAAGATTTCGTAGAACACTTGCTAGTAAACTACTACCACTTCTGCCAATTAAACAAATAATATAACTTTTGTCGATCGCCATAATTTACATTACTTACTTTCTAGCCTATAATATTACTAACATATAAAAGTTATACTAAGGAGTTTTTTCCATAATATCTAAGCTTGATTAAAGCCATAGCCCAAAAACTGTTAAAATAGACAAAGCCACAATTTAGTAAAGTACAGTATTTTTACTCTTCCCTGTTGCCTATTTTCTATTTCCTAAATGATGAAACTTGAATCAAAAACGCGGTTATTTTTGGTTGGTTGTCCTCGTTCTGGCACTACTTTATTACAAAGTATGTTAGCTGCACACCCACAAATATTGTCTTTTCCAGAAACCAAGTTTTTTTGGTATCTTATCCCTTTATATAAAGAACGTTGGAGACGAAAATTAAAAATGGTTTCTCAGGATTTTAAACCTCGATTAAAAGAATTTTTTGTTGAGGAAATTAATCAAGGAGAGCTGCTAAAAAAGTTTTCTAAGTTTAATTTTTTGAGAAGTCAATATACTAGACAGTTTATTAATATCCTTGATGAATTAACTGTGAGTCAAGGTAAAACAATTTGGTTAGAAAAAACACCAGAACATCTTCTTTATATTGACTATATAGAAAAAAATGTACCAGGAGTAAAGTTTATCCATCTCCTCAGAAATGGAACTGATGTAGTAGCTTCTTTACATGAGGTTACTCAGAAATATCCTGAACCTTGGGGGGGAGATTGTTGGGATTTGAATTTGTGCATTAGGCGCTGGGTTGAAGCTGTAGAAATTAGTCGCCAGCATATACATAAATCTAATCATATTTTAGTTAGGTATGAGGATGTAGTCACAAATACTGAAGCAGAATTGGTAAAACTTTGTCAGTTTATTGGCATTAATTTTACAGATTCAATGTTAGAAAATTATCGTAATGCTTCGGAAAAATTAACTTTGGAAAATGCAGGTAGAACTGTTAAACAAGAAATTACAAATCGCCAGTCTGAGAAATTCCAAAAATTATTTAATGAGTCAGAAAGAGACTATATTATCAAAAAGTTGTCAAAAGTTGATTTAAGTTGGGTAATAAATAATTGATAATTGATAATTGATAATGGTAATTTGGAGCATAAAAAGTCTATCTAACAGCCGAAAACAGCTAATTTTACAAATTGGATCTAAATTATTTATTGAAAAGGGGATAAATTTTCACTTTAAAATTATGAGATGTATCGCGTTTTTCAAGTTACTTAGGTACAGTGATTTTTATTCTTTTCTATTTCCTTATATTTTCTATCTAATTTCCCTATTAGACATCTCCACAAATCAAAAATCTAATCAATTATCAAGTATAAACCCTCAATTATTTCCCCCTACTCATTACTCATGACTCCCTCTTTTCCCGAGAGGTCTACTCCCTACTCCCTATTCCCTACTCCCTATTCACTATTATAAATTAATTTATGGAAACCTCAAATCAAGTACAGATAACCTCTAATAAATCTACTTTAGAACGTCCTCCTATTTTTATTTTAGGAGTGCCTAGATCCGGCACTACACTACTCCGAATGATGATAGATTCTCATCCAGAAATCATGTGTGGGCCAGAAGCTCCTTGGATTACTAATCAACAATTAGATTGGGCACCGAGTTTGCGATCGCTGACTCAATTTTTGACTAGAAATGAGTGGGGAGCTGTGAAAGCTTTTCAGGGAGTTGAACAAGATTTAATCTATCAACTTATGGCAAACTTTGTTGATGAAATTATGAGTGCTTCTGCTCGGAGTCATGGGAAGATTCAGTGGGCAGAAAAAACTCCTAGAAATATTATTGCTTTACCTTTTTTGTATCGACTTTTTCCCTATGCTAAATTTGTGCATATATATCGGGATGGTCGGGATGTGGCTTTGTCAACTGTAGGTAAGTGGAAAACTATTCCTATTTCTGATAAAAAGGTAAGAAATAGTTATAAAAACGCTCTGAAAAGATGGGTTGATTGGAATCAAAAATTTTGGAAAGATGCCAAGAAAGTTAATCTGAATTATATCAGTATTCGCTATGAAGATTTAGTAAATTCACCCCAGTCAGAAATAGGTAAATTACTGGAATTTCTGGAAATTGCATGGAGTGATAAAGTTTTAGAACCTCATGGAGAAGAACATGATATTGTGACAATGAAAGGAGCAGGAATGGAGACTTTTTTTAATCGCAAATCAATTGATACAGCCTCTCTTTATCGGTGGAAAAAAGAACTTAATTGGTTAGAAAAACGGACTACTAAAAGTATTGCTGAAGAGACTTTGTTAAAGCTTGGTTATGAACCTACTAAATAATTAATAATTAATAATGGATAATTGATAATATCAAATCCTTTGGCTTCTAAGTAATATAATTCCTATAGCCATTCATGGTCAAAACTCAGGGTTTGTAGGGGTTTGGTCACCAAACCCCTACAGGACGTAAATTGTACTTCATGAAATGCGGATTTGATCTAATTGATAATTAGGGTTTGCTGATTAAAGCTCAAAGCATTGACATATAAATGTATTAGGATTTTCAATTTAGGAAAAAGTACGAGATTTGGGGCAGATACGGCTTAAAGAGTGAGTATTTAGGAAAGAGTTGGTCCCGTTGCATCAAGGGATAATTTTTCTTTTTACCTCCTCTATAACTCCCTGTTTTTCTTGATTCTGTACGGACGCCCTTATGCAACGTCCCTACTCCCTACTCCCTACTCCCTGTCTTCACCATCAGACTTATTCAGCAAGCCCTAATTAATAATGGATAAAAGACTTTGCTAAAATAAATACTGTAGAAGGTCTCAAAGACAAGGATTAACAGTAGGAGGTGGCCAACCTAACTCCAACTGAAATACAGTAGTTGAAGCAAAGGTTAGGACATTGCTAAATCCTCTTTGCAAAGTATTTCCGAACCAAAAACTCACTCAGAGATTACTTCTGATTTCTGTACGTCGCCAATCCGACGGCTCCCCTATCTGAGTTGCACATAGCGCTATATGAGTTATCCAAAACAAATTAAGTGTCCCTGTTATCCAGAACTAAGAATTAGGGAAGTATAGTTAGTAAAACTATAATACTCTGGCAAAAATACTAGGACTGTCAGTCCCAACTCATGGAGGCGTCTATGAAAAAGGACAATATTACTAAAATAATTTATATATTAAGACAAATGAATATAAAAATCAAACTCATCACTGAGAGATTACTTAGGAGACTACTGTCAAGGTTGATGAGCGATAAACGTCGCCCCGGTATCTCTGGAGCGGGTTTCGTGCTGCCAACTGTGACAATGGTAATGTTAGTCGTACTTTTACTGACTATAGCTATTAGCTTACGGTCTTTTAACCGTGTTGAGGATGCTAGAAATGTGAGAGTAAATCAGGCGGTACTTAGTGCTGCAGCGCCAGCGCTAGATCGGGCGAAGGCAAAATTAGAAGAATTGTTAGTGACTAACCCGCCAACTACTGGCACTCCAAGTGAAGACACTATAGAAATAGCTTTAATGGAGGATAAGTTCAATTTTGGTGATGAAGACAGACTAAGGATTAGTTACCTTGGTGAAACAACAGACACAGCTTGGAGGTTTAGAGTAGATACCGATGGAGATGGCACTCCTGATGGCTATACTATCTATGGCATATTCTTTAAGACACCTCCTGGAGATACGGCAAGAAGTCCTTTAGAAGCAAGAGTTCCTCCTCAGTCTTCTGGAAGTGGAAATGATAATGATTGTCCGGGAGTTTTAGCAACCAGCAAAGAGTGGATACCAGATGATGTCAGTGGCAAGTTAAAAAAGAGTTTCTTTGTTTATGCTGCTACTGTACAGGATAATAAAAGCGGTGTTTCAGCTTTGGAATATCAACAAGATTGGTCAAGAACTCCTTTAACAAATAATGCAGTTGTTTATGAGAATGACCTGGAAATAGCACCTGGTGTTGATTTGAATCTGAATGGGCGGATATTTACCAATAGTAATTTGATTATTGGGCCGACAAACAACATCACAATTAGATCATACTTAGTTAGTAGTCCAGGCTCTTGTTTCTACTCGGAACCAGACAACAGCAAAATCTTTGTTGGCGGAAATGTAATACGCGGTCTGGTGGAAAGAGATGATATTAATACAGGAACAGTTACCATAGATTTGATGAATGGTGATAATCAAGGAAGTCAAAATCTTACCACCGATAATGACTCTGTTGATAATACAGCTCAACAAGCAGCTTATAATTCTGCAGCTTATAGGGAAAGGATAAATGCTCTGGTTGCCAGAGTAAACGATCCAGATGATGATGAAACAACAAATGATGGTTTAGCACTTAATCAATTACCACAAGAAGTGCAAGATAAGATTAATGATGGAATAGACAGAAACGATGCTGTGGAAACTTATTTTAGAAAATTGACTAGAAAAGTTCCTAATGCTGAAGATGATTGCATCATAAATGTTGATCGTAATGACCCAAGTTGTATTGCAATAGAAGGTACGGGAAATGATTTAAGGCCAAGTCTACAAAATATTCTTGTGTTGCCTGATGATGCAACTACAGGGGTGACACTAGAAGAAGATCTGCTAGAAGAGACTCCCGGTCTTCCAGAAGATTCAACTGAACAACTTTTGCTTGGTGATCGCATCGAAGTAGGAAATAACTTACCTCAAGAATCTTGGAACGGTTCAGAATTGACTGAAGCAACAATGGAAAGAGGTAGAAGACGCACATCTCAAGTGCAGACACTGGCTGATGTAGGTTCAACAGATCGTGATGGTTTCTGGGAAGTATCAGCAGCACAAGAGCCTGAAAATGCTACTGAGGGAATAGGTGGTTTGCGGGTGATTACTGGTGCAGGAATTTATGCTACTGAGACTGGAGCTTATAACCGAACCCTCTCTTTCTTACCGCCACCTCCACCACCTCCAAATATGGCATCTGTTCTCGGAGCAGACTATCAAGTTGTTTGGCCTGATACTATGCCGATGTCTCCTGTAGATGGCTCTCAAATATACGACAATAACACTAACCAATGGAGAAATTACGACTCAACCACTACAGATGCTAATCTCAAAGGTGATTTGCAAATGCGGGCAACGGTATTGTATCATTATGCCTCTGATACTGGGGAAAATCCAAAAGACTCTAATGGTAATACTTTAGAATCACAAGATCCGATCGCTTGTATCAGTAGTTATTACGATCCTTCAACTGCAATCACGGCACAGAATATAGGTGCAGGTGGCAGATCGAATAATGGAATAGTATATCCCCCACCAAATAGCAATATAGGTGACCAAAGAGCTGAGTTAGATATTCAATCAAAGTTAATTTTCCCTGATGGCAGATTAGTTAATGAGCCGTTAAAAGTAGCACTGGAACATTTTGACGAAGGTGGGCGGCCTAATTTTACTTTAGCTGACGAAGCTGCTATTGATGCAGAACTGTGTGCGCTGGATATTCTTGATGGCACGATAGCAGCAGGTAATACTACAATTCCAGACTTGGACGAAGGTGACATCAGAGAAGTGTCATTTTTAGATGCTAGACAAGTTAAGGCTTTAGATGTTGATGACCTAGATACTACCCAAGTTGATGAAACTTTCACAGCTAATATCAATGATACTTTTGTAGCAGACGATCCTGGGACGGCAGATGATGAATCAGCATCAGCAGTTAATTTCAGTACCGAGCAAAGGCTACCTTTAGAAGAACGTCAGCCATTAGAAATTAGAGTAACTCAGTTAGATTTGAATGCTTTACGGGCAGTAACTTTAACTCAAAATGTAGATGCAGGCCCAAAGGAGGGAAACAATGAGTATTTGCTTCCTATGAGTGGTATTATCTATGCTAGTCGTAATGATGCTTTGCAAGACCGCACCGATCCAGATAGCACCTACGATAACTTGGGAACCAGTCCAGAGGATTTCCAACTCGATCCAAGTCGTCGCCCTAATGGCTTTATGCTGGTTAATGGCGATAGACTTGCCCGTGGTACTGATGGTAAATCATACAATACTTTGAATAGCATAGTTCAAGAGAAAGGTTTGCTTTTTGTCTCTAACAACCCTGTGTATATTAAAGGTGATTTTAACTCCCATGAAGTGGAAGAGTTTACAGCGGAATTACAAGATAATTGGAATAATTTCTACACCCGCACCAGAGAACAGAGAGATGAAGATTTTGCCTGTCGCCGAGATGACCCCCGTACTGGTTGTGATGGAGAATCCTGGCGTGCAGCAACAGTATTAGCGGATGCTGTTACTGTATTATCCGATAATTGGGAGACTGGTTATCGTAACCACGGTGATTTTGACCTCAGAAATAATGGTGGTAATGGTATTCTTGAACCTACTACTGTTAATCCAGTGACAATGAAGCAAAAGCGTCAGTTTAATGGATTCTTTGCTAATAGCTATGCCACTAATGGTTTGAGTAGTGGGGCAACTATAGCAATTGATGACACCCCTGCTAACAATGTGACTTATAACGATAACAATTACAGAAGAAGGCAAAATGAGCAAGTCAATAGTTCCTACTTCAATAATTTTGTAACTCCGGTGCAACGTCGGATCAATGGATTTCCTGAGTATGTGATGGAGGTATGTCCGAAGTTGTCTGTTTATGAATGTGAACCTAATGATTGGATTGTTAATTGGGATATAAATCCAACAACAGGAGAGATAATAAATGCAGGTACAATGCACCAATTATTAACAAATTCTGCTGATGATCCTACTAACCCTGCTACTCCTGCTAGTAACTTTACTGATACTGGTTCTATCGATTACTTCGAGGATTTGGATAGCGATGGGTTAAACGATGAATTTCTAAGGTCTGATATAGATTTTGCAGCTGAGATTGCTGCTAATAATTTCGATACAGATATACCTGCAAGTGATTTAGAGTCAGGAACTACTGTAACAACTCCTAATGATGTGCAACGTTTTCCACGGCGAGTAGCATTTTTGAGAAATGAATACGGTGAGTTGGAAATGCGTGAAATTATAGATGGTGCTAACGTAAGGTATACTCCAATTCCGATCGGTGTTAATGATGATGGTTTTGTTCAAGCTTATCCTTATCCTGATAATGCAACTTTTACTGGACCAGAGACTGCTAATAATGCTCTCTGGTTCAGAACAACAACTAACTTTGATGGACGACCTAATTTAGACGCAGAGGGAACTTACGTTGCTGATGAACCTTTGTTTTACTTAGCTTATGATGGAAATGACCGCGATAACAGTGGAAACAAACCTGATTTACCACCTACGCCAACTATACTTGATGCTGCTACTGGTACAGAGCATGATTTAACAGTTCCCGATGATCCAGGCACAAATGGTGTTGATGAAGAAGAGGTAGATTCTCCATATAGATATGCTTTTTGTCTGAGCGATCGCACTACGCAAAACTACTATGCTTTAAATGAAGTGAAGTATACTGCTGCTGCTGGCGATGCCACAGTGGAACAAAGATATTATCCAATAGCAGCAAGTGCCGACTGTCCAGCAGATACAATTACTGAAATTAACAATTTAAGAACCTACCTCATGGGTGTAGCTAATACTTTAGATGATGATACAGGCGGTCTTCCTACTATAACTGATGGAACTGTTCTTGAAGGAGACACTAATCAAGATGGAATGGTAGTTTACGAAATTCCAGGAGGTACTATTACTGCGGGAACAATACTAGAGTTAGAAGGGGATTCTGATGATATTTTTGTCTTAAGAATGCCAGCTGCAGGTAGCATGATTTTTTCAGGAACAAGTGGTATTCAATTAAACCTATTAGGAGGAGTGAATCCTAACAACATTTTCTGGGTTTCAGATGGTGGAATGACTTTTCAGGGTGCTACAGCAAGTCCTCATATTCTGGTAGGTAATTTTATTGGAAATGGTGTACTAGATATTCAGGCAGAAACCAAAATATTAGGTGGTCGCTTCTTAGGATTTAGTAGTTTAACTCCTACTGCACCAGCCACAGGTGTTGACATCAGAGCAATGACTAACCAAGCTAACCCTAGCCTAGTCCCAGCATTGCAAATACACGAACCTAATGCTGATGCTGCTGCTGGCACATTAAACGGTGGTAATGCTAGCCGAACTACTGGATGGATGGTAGAAGCACAAGAAACTACATTTAATCTGATAATTGGTAGCGGCGACACCCCTGCTCGTCCTGGTCAAGGTAACGGTGGTTTTCAAAACTTTGTCCGCTTCCAAGAAAACTGGGAAAATCCAACTCAAAAAGCAACAAATATCTCTGGAGCCTTTATCCAACTAGACCGCAGTAAATATGCCACTGCACCCCAACAACAAATTCTCCGGGCAGATGAGCAGGCTAATGTACGATCTGAATTATTTGGCGAACGTCTCAGGTATGAAAGTCGTCCTGGACAAGGGATCTTAGGATTCCAAACACCGCCTGAAAGAAACTGGGGTTTTGATGTCGGTTTACTCTCTCAACCACCAGATTTGTTTGCTCTGAAATTTACTCTTCCTCCTACAGACGATCCTGATCAATACTTCCGAGAAGTTGGCATTGATGATGATTGGATTAGAGGGTTGTTATGTGCTGAAACAACAGATGGTGCAAATACAGACCACCGCCCTGATGGAACAGACTGTACAAATTACCAGTAAATAAAGGAGATTAACTACTATGAAATTTAAACAACGACTAAAAAACAATTTTTCCTGCCCAGAAGCAGGGTATACCATTATTGAGAGTTTAGTAGCAATGATCATGGTATCTGCCCTCATGGCTGCTATTGCTCCTATTATTGCCTTATCAGTAGGAACGCGGGTGCAGGCGCGACGAGTGGAATTGGCAGCGCAAGCAGCGAGGAGTTATATTGATGCAGTTCGAGTAGGTCAACTTCCTGCACCAAATGTCACCGACAATGATCAAGAGTTTACTGCTAGTGCTTTAAGTGGAAGTGGATGCGAGCCGATTAATTCTGATGATGGTAATCTACAATATTGTTCAGGGATAACTCCTTTGGGAGATTTCTATTGCGTAGATAATGATGGTGATGATAAATGTACTCCTGACAGTCTAACAGATATGATGGTTTATGGAGGATTTGATATAGAAACAACAATAGATGAAGATGGAGACACAACTAGAGGTTATGAGCTACAAGTTAGGGTATTTAGGGCAGCAGCTTTTGCAAGCGATGTTAGACTATCCCAAAAAGGTGTACCATTTACTGTCAATAATGCTGGGTTAGCAACTAGAGATGGTGATGCAGAAAGACCTCTGTTTGAGAGTAGAACACAGATAGCTCCAACAGACAACTCATTTCAAAACTATCGCGATCGCCTAGAATAGCATAAATTTCTAACAGAAAAGTAAACATAAAAACAAGAAAAGATGAAAACTTTACTCAACTCACTTCTGAAAAAACGATACCAAAAAAGGCGATCGCCTCTACCTAAATCTACTAGCGGTTTTACAATGATTGAGCTGCTAGTAGCAACAGTTGTGGCCACGATAATCATCGTACCAATATTAACTTTTGTGGTGGATCTTCTCAACAGAGACGTGAAGGAACAGGCAAAAACCAACAGTGAACAGGATCTACAGGCAGCAGTTGATTATATTACTCAGGATATGAGTCAGGCATTTTATGTTTATGATGAAGCAGGAGTTGCAGCAATAACAGAACAACTACCTTATTCTGATAATGATGAAAGAACTCCTATACTCGTGTTTTGGAAAAGGGAATTTGTGGAGGATGCACTAGAGCCATCGGGTGGAATTTGCAGTTCTGCCAGTTGTGATGATACCTTTGTCCAGTCATTAGTTGTTTACTATTTAATAGAAGGTGATGAGGGAATATGGTGTCAGCCATCAGGTGGTACTTGCCCCAACCGTATAGCTAGATTTCAAATACAGGATGGGGTAAGAGATACTCAGCGCAACTATGTTTGTGGTGCTGATGGTCGCTCTGATTGTGACTCAAGTCAAAATAAATTTAGAAAAAGTCAAGGTTTTAATAGCTATGACAGAGAAAACCCTACGAGTTGGACAAATAGCGGAGATTACAATTTGAATGAGAACAATGCTGATACATTGGTAAATTATATTGAAGATTTGACTTTAGACAATGTATCTGACAGTAACGATCTAGCTCAAATCACTCTTATCGGTAATGCCCTACGTCCGACTCAAAATGATTTTACTTGTATAGAAGATGCTTCAGCAACTCCTCCTACCTATAAGGATTCGCCTTTTTGCCCAACAGCAAGTGCGCAAGTAGGAGCGCGTAGTGGCTTTGGAACATCAGAATAATTATGAAACCATAATAAAGACTATTTAATAAACATCAAACTATTTATAAGAACAATAAACTAATATGAAACCTGTGAATTTATTAAAAATGTTACCACGAACTCACCCAAAGGGATCTACTTTTGGTTTTACCATAATAGAATTAATGGTAGTAGTGCTGATAATAGGAATATTGAGCGCGATCGCTGCCCCTGGTTGGGATGCTTTTATCAGTAGGCAACGCACCCGTACAGTTAATGATGGGGTATTTCAAGCATTACGCAAAGCTCAAAGTGATGCTAAGTTGAAAAAAGAAGGTATACCTGTTATATTTCAGTACCCTAGTTTAACGCCTTCTGTAGATCCACCGACAGTAACCATTAATGGTATTGAGCAACAGTTAAATGCAAATGGTGAAATCAAAGCAGGAATGGTTACATTAGTTGTAAGAGAATGTCAGCCTGGAGCTAAAGATGCTAATGATAACTGTACAGCTTATCAAGACGATGGAGACGATCTAATTCAATTTGACTACTTAGGTGCGGTGGAAATAGACGATCCAAGCCAAGAACTACCTTTTGCTGTTAGTGTTTCTAAAGCAGATGGTGGATTTAAACGATGCGTAATAGTTGAAACTATCTTAGGTAGTATGAGAACAGCAGAAGGAGAATTTGATTCAGCAACAGGAGCAGGATGCCCATAATTTAATTTAAGCCTGCCTATACTTACCACAAAATAACTGCTCTGTCAAACCAATCCCAGGTTAACGACAAGGCAGTTTTTTTTCTTTAAAAATCTCACCCTATTTGAAATTAAATTATTAATTACTAAAATAGTAAATAGGATTAAACATATTAAATAACAGAATATCGGGGTGAAAATGAAGGCTAAAATCTATAGCTCAGTAAAATCAACTATTACTAATAATCTTACTAAAAATTCCTCAGAAAAATTACTGAAACAACAAGAAGCAGGATATAGTCTTACAGAATTAATATTTGTGGTTCTCATTATCGGTATTCTGGCAGCGATCGCCGCACCCGGATGGCTAAGTTTCATCAATAACCAACGCCTGCGCACCTCTAACGATAGGATATATCAAGCAATAAAAACTGCACGCAGTAATGCTATGCGGGATAAAACAGCTTGGCAAGCAAGTTTCCAAGAAACGAACAATGCTTTTGGTCAACCTGTAATTAAATGGGCAGTACATAAAGCAGCGATCGCTCCCGACGACTTGCCAAGCTCAACCTGGGAATATTTAGAACCTGGTATTGAGATAGACGACAACGAGAAAAATGATAAGAACAAATATGAAACTACACTACTGATAGTTAAACCCGATACTAACAAAGTTACTACAACAAGAATAGATCCTATATACCGCGCTCTTTTTAACTACAAAGGTTGTCCAGTTTATAACCCTACCGATCAATGTACACAAACCAGCCTCCGAGCAAAAGGTCGTATTGCGATTAAACCGCAAAAGCAAGACAAACCTAAAAGATGCGTGATTATTTCTACTTTGTTAGGGGCAATGAGAATTGGAGAAGACCACGACAAGGCTTTAGATGGAAAATACTGTCATTAAAATTTTATGAAATATTCTGTAGGTTGGGTTGAGAGAAACGAAACCCAACATTCCCGTGGTATAGCGTTGGGTTTCACTGTCGTTCTACCCAACCTACATGACTACTTTGGACAAAAAATACTGTTATGAAATATTCTGTAGGTTGGGTTGAGAGAAACGAAACCCAACATTCCCGTGGTGTAGTGTTGGGTTTCACTGTGGTTCTACCCAACCTACATGACTACTTTGGACAAAAAATACTGTTATGAGAATTTGTAGTGCCGTGTCAAGACTAAAATTGTGAGTTAGGAGGCGAGTAACCTAGAAGACCTCTCCCCCAGTCCCTCTCCTGCGAGGAGAGGGGATAAATTCCCCCCCCTTCCCTTGTAGGGAAGGGGGTTGGGGGGTTAGGTTTTTTAATCCACATTTTCAAGCTTGACACGACTGTAGATTGGGTTGAGAGAAACGAAACCCAACATTCCACAGGTATAGTGTTGGGTTTCACTGTCGTTCTACCCAACCTACATTACTCCTGAAAGGAGAGGGACAAATTCATCCCCCTTCCCTCCCAGGGAAGGGGGGCAGGGGGGTTAGGTCATCTTCCAACACCTGCCAAACTTCCTGCATCAACTCCTCTAAACCAATACCTGCAACAGCAGAAACTAGGAAAACTTTTCCCCCACCCATCTCCCTAAACCTACTTAGCAACTCTTGTATTTCTGCACTCTCTACATCAACTGCATCAAGCTTATTTAAAGCTAAAATTTGCCGTTTATCTTCCAAATTTCGCCCATAAGCTGTTAACTCATTTTGAATAGTCTCAAAATTCTCCACCGGATCAATATCTGTAATATCAACCAAATGCAGCAATAACTTAGTCCGTTCAATATGCCTCAAAAATTCATGCCCTAAACCCAAACCATCAGCAGCACCTTCAATTAAACCTGGAATATCAGCAAAAACAGTACCATCTCCCGTAGGTTTTCTCACAACTCCTAAATTTGGCACTAAAGTAGTAAAAGGATAATCAGCAATTTTCGGACGAGCAGCAGAAAGAGATGCAATTAAAGTAGACTTTCCTGCATTCGGCAAACCAATAATTCCCACTTCAGCTAACAACTTCAACTCCAACCTCAACATCCGCGCTTCACCTTCCAAACCAGGCAAAGCATATTCAGGAGCGCGGTTACTATTACTGAGAAAATGTTTATTTCCTAACCCACCTTTACCACCTTGAGCAACACAAAAAGTTTGACCCGGTTTAACTAAATCTCCCAATAATTCCTCAGTTTCCGCATCATAAATCATCGTACCAGGAGGCACTTCAATTAAGCGATCGCTCCCTGCTGCCCCAGTCATATTTTTTGGACCACCCCGTTTACCATTTTCGGCCTTAAAAATACGTTGAAATTTAAAATCCAACAAAGTCTGGAGATGAGCAACGGCCACCAAAATCACAGAACCCCCACGGCCACCATTACCACCCGCAGGTCCACCCGCAGGCACAAACTTTTCGCGACGAAAGGCAACCATGCCATCGCCACCTTTGCCACCTTCTACTTGAATTTTTGCTTGATCGATGAATTGCATAATTAGGGAATAGGGAGTAGGGAGTAGGGAGTAGGGAAGAATTAGGGTATAGGGAAAATTAGGGAATAGGGAAAATTAGGGTATAGGAATAATTAGGGTATGGGGTATAGGGAGTAAGGAATAATTGGGGTATGGGGAATAGGGAGTAAGAGACTGTTTGTAAAAGGAATATTAAATTCAGGCGTAGGGTGGGTTAGGCGACCATAAACATCAATCGTAACCAAAATTTAACTTTTCGCCGTAACCCACCGAACATTAAGCTCTCTGGCCGTCTTAATCTTTAGTTTACAAACAGTCTCTAAGGAATAATTAGGGTATAGGGAAAATTATTATTGTAAGTTTTCAAGTTTTTTAATCAAAGTAATAATCATCTTAGTTTCTTCTGTGAGAAGAGAAATAATTGTTTCTATTTCTTTTTCCTCACATAATCCTACTCGCGCAGACAAAATCAGGTGTGTTTCTAATTCATTAATTGAACCTTGAGCTACGTTTAAAAATCTTACATATTCTCCAGTGTATCTTCTTCCATAACCTTCAGCAATATTAGCAGGAATAGAGACAGCACTTCTTCTAATTTGTTGCACTATTCCATATAACTCTTCTTTGGGAAAAAGTTTAGTTAGGAAATAACATTTTTCAGCAATATTAATTCCTTTCTGCCAAATTTTTAAATCTTTAAAGTTATGAATGTCAGACATTTTCAACTTATCTTTTAAGTTTTACATAGGATTTCATCTGAGTGAGGTAGAGCTATTTATAGACAAAATATCAACCTACAAATATTTTATCATTATTCCTTACTCCCTACTCCCTAAAAACTGTAACTACTTCCTGCTCCCTACTCCCTAAAAATTGTAACTACTCCCTACTCCCTGCTCCCTACTCCCTACTCCCTACTCCCTAACAATATTTAGACACATCTTCCTGACAGTCATCTGCCAAATAAGATAAAGCACGAAAACGTAAACCAACTAATTGATCGTATAGTGGGTTAAGTTTGCACATAGCTGGAATATGGGCTACCTTCTTACCAAAAATGACAACATCTCGCTCAAATGGACATTGAGGAGGAATCATTTTACATACCATGTGAGCTACTTTCGGATCGTGAATATCCCATCCATCTAACCAGTCTTTTATCGGAGCAAGTACAGTTTGATGATGTTCGGGGTCGTGGGGAATAATAAAAGTCCCAGTATGTTCCGTTTCTTCCAGCCAACTTTCTAAATTATCTTCTTCTGCTTGTTTTTTAGCTTTTTCTAGATTCTTTCTAAGTGCATCTAAGGCTTTAACTTTTAGTCCTAGAGCATCACAATATTGATGAAGTATATCATCTTCAGTAACAGAATAAATTCCATCTGCCAAGGCTACCATCACAGCAGTTCTCATAAAATTTTCTGCTATATTAGGGTTTTGCCCAAAGACCTTCGCTAAATCATCTGGACTAATAGGTTGCAGTTCTGAGATTTCAATTGTCGAAGCAAACTCTTCATGACTAAAGTGGTCAAATAAATCTTTTTCTGTAGCATCTAGTTCTCCATCTGCATAAGCAACGCTCATTAGTCCTCGTAACCAAGTAGTAGTTTGTTCTTTGTTTAGGGAAGATTTAACAATATTAGTCATGCTTCAACCTCTGATTATTTGTAAGTTTTGTGATTTGCTCCTAGACCTAATCAAAAATTATTAGGAGGAAAGCTAATAACTATATTTTACCTCAGTAGGCACAGCTTAAAATCCTCAATTTTCTAATTTATTTGCAGTTTATTTTTTGAAGTTTATGTACTAATAGTTACATTATTTAAGAAGAATTTTGCCTATAATTATTATCCATATTATAGACTTTAATGAAATATACCTAAATTGAGAAGTAGGGTTTATTTGTTTTGATAAAAATATTTATCGTATCTTCCTAATTAACCAGAATTATAAAGGTTGAAACTGCACTTATAGCGCTACGCATTAAGGTGTTTGACATTTCTAAATCCTAAAACCCTTTATTAGTCTACTATTCCCTATTCCCTATTCCCTATTCCCTAGCGCTATAAATTAAGATCATTATGACAAATAAATAGTATAACAACACTTACATCTTTAAATTTCTATTCCCTATTCCCTAAGAAGTAATTGGCTGCAAACTAACCAAACCCTGCCATAATTCTGAGTTATTGAAGGAACCAGAATTAATGAGTTCCTGAATATCTTCTATCATTTTGGCTGCAATATTATCTAATGGTAGGTCATTATAATCATAACCGAAAGGATTTTCTATTTCTAAACCTATAGCTTCAACTCCTAAGAGAGCAAAACTAATAGTCCCTGTTACAGGAATTGTCCACCAACTTAATTCGGCAACAAATTGGAAAGGAGTAGCAAAGCAATAAATTAGTAATAAATGTTTTAAGTGAATAGAATAAGCTTTAGGGATAGGAGTAGAGGCAATTCTTTCACAACCACCAAAATAAATATAAATTTCTTCAATCTGTTTATTCCAATTTGTTAAGGTTAATTGATTAATAGAATTACTTTTGGCAAGTTCATCAAAATATGTTGCTAACCATTTAGTGATTTGTAGAGAAATATTTTTAGTTCTAGACAATTGTAGATACTGAATTTCAGAAATATAGCTTTTAATTTCTTCATTAACTTTCTCCTGCCTAAGTTGAAGTTTAATCGCTATAAATAGAGCAATCAATAGTTTAATATGAGAGATTTTTTTCCTGTAATCTTCACTATTATTCTCTGGCACAAAAACAATTATGTTTTTTGCCATAAGGCAGCAATTTTTAGCAATTAACCCGATTAATTTCCGACCTTCCCAATAGCGATCGTAAGCAGTATTAGTTCTAAAAACTAGCAATAAACCCAGGACAATTCCAGGGATAATGCTACCTAAAATTGGCTGACTCATTGGCAAATTCTTAGAATGAGCTATCGTAACTATCAGGGTAAATATCATAATCACTAATATTCTCATCAAAATATTAGGAATTACTGAACTTTTAAAGTCTAAAACTAGATAAAACCAACTTTTTTCTCGGTAATTCATTAGTCTAAGCTTACAAATTAATAAAAATAAAAATAATTATGGAATAGAAATTAGGGGATAAATTTCCATACATCTGCTCCTAAGCATTCAGCCGTCAGCTAGCCTCTTTTCCTTTCCTGCGGAATGCTACGCAAACACTAACAGCAGTCAGCTATAAGTCCCCCAACTTATTATCTTATTCAACCTAAAGGAGAAATTAGTCTTCAGAGAATTAAAAGTCACAAATAAAATATACTCATTTAAACATATCAGGAATTATTCATTATTTGCTAATTGCTGACGACTAATAGCTGAATGCTTACATCTGGTATATTTATCCTCAGTTGGAAATATTTGACATTTTATTAGATAAAATTACCGAATATTAGACATCTTGTATAATAAGAAATTTCATAAATAGTTGGTAACTGATGAAGTAAAATAATAAGGTAAAATCACTGTTAAATTGAGGTTTAAAGTTACTAATATATCATTTATAACTTCTGACTTTAGTGAAACGGTATTATCTTCCTGGAAGTAGTTAGGGGTGAGTACCCTACTCCCTATTCCCTCTTTTCTAGATAATTTTACTTATCACTGATAATTCAAACTTGAGAGACTGTTTGTCAAATAATTATTAAGAGAGCAAAGAAGTGACTAAAATCTAAAAGCGGTAATACTTCAAGGGATTCAAAGAAGGTAGATAGAGAAGTATTCAGTACATATATTTCTAGTTTTTTAAGCGACAAATATTTGTCTTGATTTCTTCCTCCCTCCATACCTATTCCCTCCATACCTGTTCCCTGTTCCCTATCTACTTTTTATATTTCCTGATACATTCAATCTCTGATAGATATAAATTATCTTATAATTATTGTATTCTGCATTACTCCATCGCAAAAGTATCCTTGTTTACCAATCAACAATCAAACAAATATACTCACCTTACTGCTAAAGAACGTAAATTTATCTCATTTCCAGCTCAACTAATGCTAGAGAAAAATTTGCTAGTAGGTAAAATTCTTGATTTTGGCTGTGGTTGGGGTAATGATGTTAAATTACTACAACAAAAAGGCTTTGATATTACTGGTTACGACCCTTATTATTTTCCTGAATATCCCCAGGGAAAGTTTGATACTATCCTTTGTTTTTATGTCTTAAATGTTTTGTTTGAACAACCGCAAGTAGAAGTTTTGATGCAAGTTTCTCAGTTATTAAATTCTGGAGGCAAAGCTTATTATGCTGTGAGAAGAGGTTTGAAGCGGGAGGGTTTTCGAGAACATTTCATACACAAGAAACCAACTTATCAGTGTTTAGTTAATTTACCTTTTAAGTCTATTCACGTTGATGAATTGTGTGAAATTTATGAATATATTCATTATAATCAGCAAAAAAATTCGGAAAATAAATGTTTATTTTGTAACCCCCGGAAAAGTCTACAATTAATTACAGAGTCAGCAAGAACTTATGCAATTCTTGATGGCTATCCAGTGACAAAAGGGCATACATTAATTATTCCGAAGCGTCATCTAGCAAATTATTTTGAGTTGCCTATAGAGGAACAATTAGAATGTTGGTTGATGGTAAATCAGGTACAGAAAATTTTACAGGAAAAGTATAATCCAGATGGATTTAATGTAGGGATAAATGTTAATCGCGCTGGAGGACAAAAAATGATGCACTGCAATATTCATGTCATTCCTCGGTATCAAAAGAATGAGTTAGGAATTAAAGGGGGAATGAGATTTGTTGTTCCTCGTGATCGCTGAAAATCT
>JBCDJM010000021.1:0-45754 GCA_038747755.1 Cyanobacteria bacterium P01_H01_bin.35 | reverse complement strand
CCTAAAACAATAATGTCGCGTTTTTCTTTGGATTTACTCTAAATTTTTTAATTATTAAATATAATGTTGGGGCGATCCCCCAATCGCCACTACACAAATCGCTCTAAAACGGAATTTGATCAAATTGCATTTCTCGAATGCGATCGAGATTATTGTCATCTTCATGCCATTTCAGAGTATTTTCGGTAATGTATAGGCGTGTTCTTTCTAAAGAGCGATCGCTACGGTTGATGCGATAGTAAAAATCTCGTTGCCAAACTGGACAACCAGGTGTCTGTCTTAATTGGTTAATTTTTCTTGCAGAAACGGTTTTGAATGCTCCTACCAAACGACCCAAAGTTTTCCGCTTCATTAAGTAATATCATGTCCGCTGGTATAGTTTGTGTAAAAGTTGGGGAAATATTTACCTTATGTAAGGTTTTTCCTTTTCTTCTTCCTTCTTCCTTCTTCCTTCTTCCTTACCTTTCCCATACAAGACCGATGCTACCGGAATGATATGATTTGTATTTTTTGTTAATTGGTAAACTATTGAATAACAAATATTTGAGATTGTTCAATGTTTATTTTCATACCTTGATTGACCAACATCATTTTTTAGTAAATGTCCAAACCCCATTCCAATTTTTCGGCACACCAGTTACCATCAACTCATCAATTCTTTCTAAATAAAGTTGAGCTGTTTTATCTGAAGAATTAATCTCTTTAACTTTCTCAAAATAGTCTTTAGCAGAAACTAACTCTCCTAAACGATAAGACTGCAAACCTAATACAAAATCTACCTGAGTTTTGATTTTTAATTGTTGTACAGAATTAACTTCACCATCCAGCACTTCATAAACACTAATAGGTTTATTTCTACCCTTAACATATACCCGGTCTAAAAACCGAGTTTGATATTTTTGCGGATTTTTTAAACAGTTAAAAGCTGACTCAGAAATTAATAAAGAAACACCATAAAACTTAGTTAAACCTTCTAAACGAGCTGTCAAATTTACATTATCAGAAAGTGCATCTCCAGACATTCGAGTTTCCTCCCCAACTATACCTACCATCATGTGACCCCAATGAATACCTATACCAATTTTAATTGGGGGAAAATCTGGTGCTTTTAAAGTATGATTATATTTTTGTAATTTCTTGAGTTGAGCAATGGCAGTTTCAACTGCATCATCAACACCATCAGGAAATACTGCCATAATGCCATCTCCCATAAATTTAATAATTAAACCATTGCGATCGCGAATTTCTGGACAAACTTGTTCTAGATAACTATTAACAAAAGCAAAAGTTTCTTGAGAAGTCATCTGTTCAGATATAGTTGTAAAAGAGCGAATATCAGAAAAGAAAATTGCCATTTCTTTACTAACTCTGTCTCCTAGTTTAACATCTAGGATATTTTCTTTTGACAGTAACTTCACATATTCGTGGGGTACAAAACGCTCGTAGGAGTTAGTAATTTTTGATAATTGAATATGAGTTTTAATCCGAGTTAATAACTCATCTTTAGCAAAAGGTTTAGTTAAATAATCATTAGCACCAAATTGGAAACCCATCACTAAATCGGCAATTTGATTTTTAGCTGTTAACATTAACACTGGTAAACTTTGGGCTGGATATTTTTCTCTAATTTTAGCGCATACCTCATAACCAGACATATTTGGCATCATTACATCCAGTAAAATCAGATCAAAATTATTATTCAAAGCTGCTAAAGCTTCTTCTCCATTTAATGCTTGGGTAACTTGATAATTATTTGCTTTGAGGTGATTGTTCAAAACTTGAATATTTATCAGTTCATCATCCACAACTAAAATGTGGAAATTACCATTAGGGTTTTCACTTTCTAAGGGTTGACTTTCGACTGGTGTTTCTACATTATCAACAAGATAGCGAACACTATTAACTGTAGGAGTAGGAAGACTGGGGGTATCAGCTACAGGTTCCTGGGAAATAGGTAGGGTAAAGCTAAACCGAGAACCGACACCAACCTCTGACTCTACCCAAATAAGACCGCCGTGGAGTTCGACTAATTGTTTGGTGACTGCTAACCCTAAACCTGTACCGCCGTATTTTCTGGCAGTTGAGCCTTCTCCTTGTTCAAAAGATTCAAATATCCGATCTAGTTTATCCAGGGGTATACCGGTACCAGTATCAGATACCATGATGATAATTTCGGTAGCTTCATCTGGATCTTGTTTAGAGGAGTTTAGGGAGGCAGATATTTCAACTTTCCCGGAGTCAGTAAATTTGATAGCATTGCCAACTAAATTATAGAGTATTTGTTGGAGACGGTTTTCATCAGCAGAGACGGGGGGTAAGTCTGTGGGTATAGCATTTCTTAATTGGAGATTTTTGTTTTTGCTAACTAATACTTGATTTAGGGTGACTACTGCTTCGACGACTCCCCTAACATCAATAGCTCTGATTTGTAATTCCAGGGTGTGGTGTCTAATTTTAGAAAAGTCGAGAATATCGTTAACGAGGTTGGAGAGACGACGAGCGCTGGAAACTATCATGGTTAAGTTGGATGTAGTTACGGGGTTTAACTCTTCATTGTTTCCTTCCAGGAGAAATTCTCCGATACCGATAATACCATTTAGTGGGGTACGGAGTTCGTGGGAAGTGTTGGCAAGAAATTCGTCTTTGAGGGAGTCGAGTTCTGTGAGTTGTTCGTTTTGTGCTTCTAGGGTTTCAAATTGTGTTTTTAGGGTTTGAAAGGATATCTTGAGTTGGTTTGCCATCTGGTTAAAGGAGTTGGCGAGTTCCCCCACTTCATCTTTACGGTGAATGTCGAGTTGGGTTTCCAATTTTCCTTGAGAAATTTCTTTGGCAGCAGAATTAAGTTTTAAGAGGGGTTTGGTAATCCAGTTAGTTGTGACAATTCCTACTAATATGGTTATTATCAACGTAGCAAAACTTAATAAAATAGTAGTACGAATGTTGGTATCAATTTTTTCCATGAAGTCATCTTCAGGAATAACTACTACTGCTAGCCAATCAATACCTCGTCCGTCTCTTACTGGTATTACGCTAACATAGTACCGTTCTCCCTCAATAGGAAAATTGATTTGGTAAGTGCGTTCTATGTTTGCCAAACTACTAAATTTTTCTTGTAAGTGTTTTGTGGTCATACTTACTACTTTATTACCACTAGCAGTCGCAAGTAAGGGTTCTATTTTTCGATTTTTG
The DNA here is from genome assembly GCA_038747755.1 of Cyanobacteria bacterium P01_H01_bin.35. GTDB lineage: Bacteria > Cyanobacteriota > Cyanobacteriia > Cyanobacteriales > Microcoleaceae > Trichodesmium. The sequence continues at coordinate 42,565 of JBCDJM010000021.1, read as the reverse complement.
TTAGTTTCCTTAATCACAAAAGGTTGCAGAATCTCAGAACAAGCTATTAAGTTTCCTGATCGCTCGATCAGGAAACTTTGACCATTGGGAGTAATGTATAAATTTCTGAGGAAATGTGTGAGTTTGACAAGGGTAGTTTTGTTGGATAGGACTCCCACGAAATCGCCATTTGAGTCGAAAATAGGTCTGACTGCGGATATATCTAGGGAAGTGTTTTGACGAGAAAAGGATGCAAAAATAGGACTCCAGGTGGGTTTACCTAATTGTTTTGCTGCTAAATACCAGGGGCGATCGCGGGGATCGTACTCTTTACCTTTTAAATATTGGCTAATATTACCTTGATTATTAAGCAGGTAAGTTTCGCGAATGGGTTGGATCGCGATGTTACGAATTTTAACGTGAATCTCTCCATCTTCAAGATGTTCGACACCAATAAATTCTCCTTCTTCGTTGCCAAAGAATAAATAATCCTCTAAATCTTTTTCTTTTACGACTTGCCAAAAATATAGCCTCAGTGCAGCAAAATTGTAGATGTCTAAATTAGCACTTTCTATAGCATCATTAGTAATTCTGAGAACTTGATGGGATTGATTTAGATATCCTAAAACGTGCTGTTGAATGCGATCGCTAATTTTGTTGGTTAACTTTTTGCCCAACTCATCAACCGTTTGTTGTCCATTCATAAAAGCAAGATACCCTACTAATCCAAAAGTACCAAGGATTTGCAGAACAAACGGCACTATCAGAACAGTTTTTAGAGGGAGTTTACTAAACATTTTACCCAGGCTTAGGGATAGAGGTTTAAATGCCATGAAAGCTTTAGGTATTTTTTATAGTATATCTCTGGGCCGAGAGAGGATTCATGAATGGATAATGGATAATTGATAATTACCTCTGGTTAAAACCGCTACGGAATTGAAGATCAGGAAATATTATTTCTTCTCTTGGTCGATTGGATATGGCTAGGTTTCCTCAGCATCCCATCCTAACGGACTGCGAGCAATTCATGTCGCGAAGCGTTTCATGTCGGCTCTTAGCCGAAAACGACCGCTTTTTTCCCCTATCCAAGGGGAGGCTTCACAGCGCGAATTATTTAATTATTAATTATTAATAATTCGGTAAGTAGGGGAGCAGGGGAGTAGTGGAGTGTAGAAGAGTAATTTTTTGGATCAACTCTTCCCCAAAATCCGCTCCTTTTTGAGTATAAAGAGCTGACAACTGGGTACTTTTTCGCTACCTAAAACCTTATTTTTTGTCAATGCTTTAAGATTTAATCAGCAACCCCTAAGTAACCACAACGCCAGGTTTGCCAGTCTAACAGGAGTCAATCCCATTTTTTTTGACAAAATATAATAAATGTGATATCCAAAAAATTAACTTCTCAATCCATTAACTTTTAACTTTTGACTTTTAACTTTTGACTTTTGACTTGTAAACTTTAAAAAAAATCGATCTTTACCACCGATCCCAAGAAAGTCTGTGCAAGAATACTTATTAGTTTTGCCCATTTAGTATAAGAATTATAAAGCAACCATAAATCATGGAAGGACTTTATCAATATGCCTGGTTAATTCCAGTATTACCCCTAGTCGGAGCAATGGTAGTTGGCTTAGGGCTAATTTCCTACAGTCAAGCCACCAGTAGTTTGCGACAAAAAGCAGCCATATTTATTCTCTCCCTGATAGGAACTGCAATGGTTCTCTCCTTTGGGTTGCTCTGGAGTCAAATAAATGGCCATGAAACCTATGTCCAAATGTTTGAGTGGGCAGCAGCAGGTGACTTCAGGCTCAGTATGGGCTACACCATAGATCATCTGACTGCCCTAATGTTAGTCATCGTCACCACAGTTGCCTTCTTGGTAATGGTTTACACCGATGGCTACATGGCTCACGACCCTGGATATGTACGCTTTTATGCCTACTTGAGCTTGTTTAGCTCCTCAATGTTAGGTCTAGTAGTCTCTCCAAACCTAGTTCAAGTTTATGTCTTTTGGGAACTGGTAGGTGTCTCTTCCTACCTACTGATTGGTTTCTGGTACGACCGTAAAGCAGCAGCCGATGCCTGTCAAAAAGCTTTTGTCACCAACCGCGTCGGTGACTTTGGTTTGCTACTGGGAATGCTCGGAATTTACTGGGCAACAGGTAGCTTTGAATTTGAAGTTATGGGCGTTCGCTTGGAGGAGCTTGTAGAAACAGGCGCTCTGAGCGTTGGTTTAGCCACCCTTTTCGGAGTCTTAGTTTTCTTAGGACCAGCAGCCAAATCGGCCCAATTCCCACTACACGTTTGGTTGCCAGACGCAATGGAAGGCCCGACGCCAATTTCAGCCCTAATCCACGCAGCAACAATGGTAGCTGCGGGCGTCTTCCTAATTGCAAGGATGTACCCAGTATTTGAACATCTGCCTGTGGTAATGAATATTATCGCATGGACAGGAGGCTTTACAGCTTTTCTGGGGGCAACGATCGCTATTACTCAAAACGACATTAAAAAAGGTTTGGCCTATTCGACCATTTCCCAGTTGGGTTACATGGTAATGGCAATGGGTGTTGGTGCTTATAGCGCCGGACTATTTCACCTAATGACCCATGCTTACTTCAAAGCCATGCTGTTCTTGTGTTCTGGTTCAGTGATTCATGGTATGGAGGCAGTAGTTGGTCATAACCCAATTATCGCTCAAGATATGCGGTTAATGGGTGGACTGCGAAAATATATGCCTATTACCTCTACTTGTTTTTTAATTGGTACTCTGGCAATTTGCGGTATTCCTCCTTTTGCTGGTTTTTGGTCAAAGGACGAAATTCTTGGCAGTGCATTTGGAGCTAACCCCGTTTTGTGGTTTATCGGTTGGGCAACTGCTGGTATGACTGCTTTTTATATGTTCCGGATGTATTTCTCGACTTTTGAGGGTGAGTTCCGAGGTAACAACAACGAAATTAAAGAGCAATTATTAGGTGCAACTGCAACTGCAACTGCTACTCCTGCTATGGCTTTCGGTCCTGGTGCAATGGACCCGAAGGAACTAGAACATGGCCATGATGACCATAGCCACGATGACCATGGCCACGATGACCATCATCATAGTGATTCTCCCCATGAGTCTCCTATAACCATGACTTTTCCATTGATGGCTTTGGCAATTCCTTCGATGATTATTGGTTTGTTGGGAACGCCTTTTGCTAATTATTTTGAACAGTTTATTTATGCCCCTGGGGAATCTTTGGCAGAGGTATTGGAGGAGTTAGCAGAGTTTGATTTGACAGAATTTTTAATTATGGCAGGTAACTCTGTGGGTATTGCTTTGATTGGTATTACCTTTGCTTCACTGATGTACTTGAGTCGTAAAATTGACCCTAGTGCGATCGCGGCAAAAATCAAACCTTTCTACAACTTTTCTCTCAACAAGTGGTATCTAGATCAAATCAATGACAAGCTATTTGTTCAAGGTAGTCGTCGTCTAGCACGCCAAGTTTTGGAGGTAGATTACAAAGTAGTTGATGGAGCTGTTAACTTAACAGGTTTTATTACCCTTTTGAGTGGGGAAGGTTTGAAATATTTAGAGAATGGTCGCGCTCAGTTTTATGCCTTAATCGTATTTGTGGCAGTTTTAGGCTTCGTTGTTTTCTCTGGAGTTTAGTTCAGTTGCGCAAGTCAGAATTCCGAAGTCAGAAGTCAGAAGTAATTTCTGACTTAGTTGTTTCTACGGAAATACTTTGCGCCAGTAAAAATGCAAACAACATTTAGCAATATCCACTGCTATAACTGATAACTGAAATGACTCGTACTGGACTAACACATATTCAAAGGTGCGTTACGACGGATTATTAAATACCTTTCACCGTCGAAAGTTTTAGCCGTCTAACGCACCCTACTGGACCGACACAGCTAAAACTGTGCATTAGGGAGTAGGGGAGAAAGATTTTTGTTGGGTTTTTTCCGTTAGAAATGCTCCGCAAACGTCCCTCAACCCAATCTACATCTATTGCAACATTTAAGGTGTGTCAGTCTACTACTACAAATTTTGCTGATAACTGATAACTGATAACTGATAACTGATTTATGGCTGATTTTCCTTGGCTGACTACAATTATTCTATTTCCAGTAGTTGCCGCTTTGCTAATTCCAATCATTCCGGATAAAAATGGCAAAACGGTGCGGTGGTACGCCCTAATTATTGGATTAATTGATTTTACCATTATTACTACTGCTTTCTGCACAGGTTACGACACTAATAATTCTGAACTCCAACTGGTAGAAAGTTACCCTTGGGTAGCGCCGCTAGACTTAAATTGGTCAGTAGGAGCAGATGGTTTATCCATGCCATTGATTATTCTGACTGGCTTTATCACAACTCTAGCAGTTATGGCAGCATGGCCTGTAACTTTTAAGCCAAAGCTATTTTATTTCTTGATGTTAGTAATGTACGGTGGTCAAATTGCTGTGTTTGCCGTACAAGATATGCTGCTATTTTTCCTAGTTTGGGAATTAGAATTAGTACCTGTTTATCTAATTCTCTCTATCTGGGGTGGTAAACGGCGGCTGTATGCAGCAACTAAATTTATTCTCTATACAGCGGGTGGCTCCCTGTTTATTTTAGTGGCAGCCTTAACAATGGCGTTTTATGGCGATACTGTTACCTTTGATATGCGGGCGATCGCTCTGAAAGATTATTCTTTAAACCTGCAACTGTTATTATATGCAGCATTTTTAATTGCTTATGCTGTGAAGTTACCAATTTTCCCATTACACACTTGGTTACCTGATGCTCACGGGGAAGCAACAGCACCCGCTCATATGTTACTGGCAGGAATTCTGTTGAAAATGGGTGGTTATGCTTTACTGCGGATGAATGCCGGAATGTTACCGGATGCTCATGCGGTGTTTGCTCCGGCGTTGGTAATTTTGGGAGTTATCAATATTGTTTATGCTGCTTTGACCTCATTTGCTCAACGAAACCTAAAGCGAAAAATTGCCTATTCTTCAATTTCTCACATGGGGTTTGTATTAATTGGTATGGCTTCCTTTACCGAAATTGGTCTGAGTGGAGCTGTACTGCAAATGATTTCCCATGGTTTAATTGGAGCGAGTTTGTTCTTTTTAGTGGGAGCTACTTATGACCGTACCCATACTCTAATATTGGATGAAATGGGTGGTGTCGGTCAGAAGATGAAGAAAGTTTTCGCCATGTGGACAACTTGTTCGATGGCATCTTTGGCATTACCTGGAATGAGTGGGTTTGTGGCAGAGGTGATGATATTTATTGGTTTTGCTACCAGTGATGCTTATAACCCAACTTTCAAAGTATTGGTGATTTTCTTGGCAGCAATAGGAGTAATTTTGACTCCAATTTATCTATTGTCAATGTTGCGGGAGATTTTGTACGGCCCTGAGAATAAGGAGTTAGTAGAACACGAAGTTCTCAAGGATGCGGAACCCCGCGAGGTGTTTATTATTGGTTGTTTGTTAGTGCCAATTATTGGGATAGGTTTGTATCCTAAGATTGTGACTCAGATTTATGATGCGACAACTGTGCAGTTAACGGCGCGGTTACGAGATTCAGTGCCGATGTTAATGGAGTCTGAGAAAGTGGCATTAACAGATGGGAGTGAGTCGTTGATGCGTGCGCCTGCGATTAAGTAGTGTTGCAGTTATTTCTGATTAGTTTTTTTTCAACCCCCTTTTAAATATGGGGGTTTTATTTTACTGATATCAAGTTTGATAGATAAATATAGTGATTTTAAAACCAACTTAATTCCCAAAACAGTATTAAAACAAGAGATGATATTAAATGCGGTAGTGTCGGTATAAAAAAGTATAGAAACCGGGTTTGTATTAAATATCCCAGCACCTAATGTCTACCTCCCACAAACCCGGTTTCTTATAACACTTTCATTGCAAGCTAATTTGATATGACCCGAATTAACGTCCCAAAACTTTATTTATTAGTTCAGTTTGGTCTTATTAAATTTATAGCCTTTAAAGGCTAGAACTAAACCACCAATAATCAATAAGCTTAAACCAGAATATGGCTCATTAACAGTTGTGATATAGACTGTATTAATTCCCAAACCGCGTTGTGGTGAAGAAGTCTGAAAAACCAAGCTTTTAATATTAGCTGTATCGTTTTTAACCCCTAAAAAAACGGCAGAGTTATCCCTTGCCCCAGAAGAAATTCCTGGTAATGAAAATGTTCCTAGTAAACTATTTTGATCATCAAACGCAGATACAAAAACTTCATAATCTATGTTCTCACTACCACTTGCAGCAATTTGGGTTCCAGCAGCTTTAACATTTTTCTCAAAAACAATGGTTAAAGGATTTGGATTTCCTGTAGGAATAATCATAGGACTAAAACCTGTAAATAAAATAAAATCACCAGGTGCAAAATTAGTTTGAACTTCTGGGTTATTTTGAAAAATAAATGGTGGAGTAATATCTTCTCCAGCCGATGGAATTTCAACGTTTATTCCTAAACCATTAGAAGATTGTGCTGAAAATGAATTTGAAAGAAAGTCACCAGGATTCGGAGCTAATGGGTTCAATACTTTTCCTAAACTTGACCATTCAATTTCGTCATTACTTTGTAAAGAATTACTATCTTGAACAAATGTAATAGCACGAACTGGTTCTGATAAAAATGTTGTTAAAGCAATAAATGTAGCTAACTGAGCCTTGATAACTAATTTGCGATTAGAAGCTTTCAAAGTTTTATTTTCCTTATATTCTTAAATAATATAAATATACATTATACTCTACACTCTCCAGGTTGTAATAGCAATTTTAGATACGACTTGCTGATGAATGAAATAAAATTACATGATACTCTAGCTTTAACAGAGAATATAAGAATTACACAATTTATGACCGATAAAGAAATAATATTACCTAGAGGTCAAGTAGGAACTGTGGTAGAAATTTACGATGAAGGAAAAGCTTTTGAAGTAGAATTTGCTAATAAAAATGGGCAAACCTACCCATTGATATCCCTCGAACTTGAAAAACTAATGTTGCTGCATATAGACTGTTCCAATCTAACATTTTGAATGACGTAAATAAGAAACCGGGTTTATGGGAGGTAGACATTAGGTGGTGGAGCATTTAATACAAACCCGGTTTCTATCCTTTTAGCGATCGCTACTAACAATCAAACTTTGTTAGACATTTTTGATTCTGCCATTAACTTCGGCCAAATTATGAGGAAAAATCCCATCCAAGTCAATATAGGAATAGAAACAATAACTGTTAACCAAACCATTCTTAATATCAACCAACTACTACTAATAATAGTAATTCCTGTCAAAAGTATTGACCAAGGTTGGCACCACCAAGGTTTGTAATTCCACGGATTAAATTTTTCTGGTTCAACTGATTTGTTCATAATAAATAATGTTGGGTTTTCAAACTTCAATGTTTAGTAAAATCAAGCCAAATTTGTTTGATCAAAAGCTTTTTCTAATTCTGGAGTTAATTTTAGGTAATCGCTCCACAATCTCAAATATTCAAAATCCAATATTTTTCGTCTAGCTTTGAGAACTCCCAATATATCACGCCATTGTTTTTGAGAAAAATTATCTGCAATTTTGTACCATCTTAATTTCTGTAACACAATATCTTCGGGAGAAACAATATAAATAAATTTATTAGTAGAAAATAATTGCACTTGTTTCCGGCGCGACATTGCTGACAAATCAAAATCATTAGATTCTTTAATAGGATAAATATCAGCTTTGATAACTGACGCTGTATGAATAACATTAAAGCTATTAGTTCGACCCCTCATAGCATCATCTATCGCAATTTCACTGAGATAAAATTCTGTTGATAAAGCTGCTATTAATTGTTGTACTTTTTCTGGTTCTAAAATTATTGCAAGATCGGCATCTTCTGTTTGCCTCCGTTCTCCCCAGAAGGAACTAGCAAGACCACCACCTAAATAGTAAGGAATATGCAAATTATCTAATATTTCACCAAGATTTACAGCTAAGTCTATTTCAGAAATAATCATAAAATCTGTATCAACTAATTTATTTATTGAGCAATATTCATTTCCTAATTTTAACTTGACATACTCTATTTTGATTTGTTTATTAGTTAAATTATGATGTTGCTGTTTAAATAAATTCCACCAGATTTTTTGTGACTGAATAGATGCTCTATGATATTGCATTATTCTGGTTTCTATAGGCATTTTACCTATAAGTTCAAACCAGATTTTTTCAGCTTCTATTGTTGTATCTGCTGCTTGAGTTTTGTACATTTAGTTAAGAAGTAAGAAGGAAGAAGGAATAAGGGAAGAAAAGGGTAGAAGTAGGAAGGAAAGCAGAAGGAAGAAAGTCTCTTTAGGGGCGTTTCATGTTACGCATTAGGCCGTTTGCCCCCACTTAAGAATTTAAGCGTTTAGTAATTTGTTTAATAATGCCACTGAGAATAGCACCTCCCATCAAAATTCCAATAGCTGGTGTAAAGACTGGTTCCCATAACCTATGCCAAAGATCGAGACCTAAAGCTACCCCAGAATAACGGCCAATAACAGCGATCGCAAACCAGGCAAAACCAATTATTACTAGAAATACATCTACTACTAAAAATGTATCTAACCAGTTGAGTAATTTGTCTTTCATTATTAGTAATTCCTCTTAATGAAGTCAGAAGTCAGAAGTCAGAAGTCAGAAGTTGTTTTTGTAATATCATGTCCGGTAGCATCATTTGTGTATAGGATTAAGTCACAATTGTAAAAATCCTTCTGCCTTCTGCCTTCTGCCCTCTGCCTTACCCCCTCCAAAGTGTAAGTATTCAAGCGGACATGATATAACAGGGATTGGAGCAACCTTCCAAAAACATTTTGCCTTAAAAGGCGGGGTTGTGCGACCCAATTATTTTGATAAATATAGTAATGCTATATTTGCTTTTCATTTCCCCACACCTCCGACCCTTCCCACACTCTCCATCTTAACTTATAGGGATAAAAATACTCACGGTTGTTTGTTCTTCAGGAATACTTTGGATAATTAATTTGCCATTATGTAATTCAGTCATCCGTTTAGCAATAACTAAACCTAAACCTGAACCTTGTTGCTCATATATGCGGCGATTAAATTGTTTATAAGCTCCCACGTTAGAAATTTCATTAATACTCATTCCTGTACCACGATCTATAAAATCAACAGCAAAAATATTCTGCACTAACCTACCTATTACCTGCACTTTTGTGCCTGGAAGAGAAAACTTAAAAGCATTGTCTAACAACTCATCTATGATTTTCCTAAAGTTAGGCTCAGAAATTTTTAAATTAGCATTTTCCGATGTTATCTCTAAATCTTGTAAGCGATTAAAACTTTTTGCTTTTTCCAGAGCAACCTCTCTCATTATTGATTTAGGATTACTCAGATTACCTGTTTGAAATAATTGTAATCTATCTCTATCTCGTGATAATAACTCCAAATCTGTATAAAGTAAAAAATTTTGGATTAGTCGATATAAACGGTGAGCAGAAACATTAATATTTTCTAGCATTGTTATAATTTCATTCTCTTCCAAATCTTTAAAGTCTTCAATTATCAACTGTGAATAACCAATAATTCCATTGAGGGGAGTCCGTAGTTCGTGAGGTAGAGATAAAGTGATACTACTTCTTAAATCATCTAATTGTTCTTGAGTTCTTCTTTCAATAATGCTTTGTTTATCTAACCTAGTATTAATAGCTTTCATTAATTCATCTCTAGTAAAAGGTTTTGTCAAGTAATCATCTGCTCCTAATTCCATTCCTTCTCTTAAATCAGCTTTTGTGGATTTTGCAGTCAGAAAAATAAATGGAATTGCTTCTGTTACTAAATTTTCTCGTAATGATTTTAATACTCCATATCCATCAACTTCAGGCATCATTACATCACAAATAATTAAATCTGGAACTTCTTGTTGAGCCTTTTCTATTCCTACTCTGCCATTTTTTGCTCCTACTACCACAAAATCTTCTGCTTCTAAAATATCTGTAATGATTGTCAAAATTGATTGATCATCTTCAATCACTAGAATTTTTTTCATCTATATTTTCCTTTGCTAAATTCAATGGTAATATGACAGTAAATCTACTTCCAACCCCAACTTCACTTTCTACAAAAATCTGACCTCTATGTAAATCTACAAAGTTTTTGACAATAGTAAGTCCCAACCCTGTACCAGAAATATCGGCAACGTTTTGAGCGCGATAGAAAGAGTTAAATAGATATTTTTGTTCTGCTTCTGGAATACCAATACCTTCATCTTGGACTTGAAAAATTGCATAGTTATTTAAGTAAGAAAGTTTGAGGTAAACTTGACCACCTTGGGGCGAATATTTGACTGCATTCCAAAGTAAATTATATAGGATATGTTGCAATAACTTTCCATCTATGCTAACTAATTGTGGTATTTCTTGTGGCAATTGATTTTGTGCTAATAACCTTGAATCATTTTCCCCCTTATTTTGCTGGTTTGAATATAGCTGCAATATTTGATTAAAAATACTTGTATCTAAAGATTTTTTTGTGATTAATTGGTTGGCTTTTTCAACTACAAAATTAAGGGAATATTGACTATCAATGTTGAGTTTAATATCTTCTATAATATCTCCACAAAACTTTTCTAAATCTAATGGTGCTGGGTTAAAATCCAAATTACCTGATTCGGTCTTGCCAATAACTAATATGTCATTCACTAACCCCGTCATGTGTTTAGCTGTAGCTTGAATACGATGCAAATAAGTCAATTTTTTTTCTTCATTCCATTTATGACCGTAGTGTTCTAACGCTTCTGCGGAAGCTAATATGGTAGTTAAAGGAGTACGAAATTCATGGGATGCCATAGAAATAAATTGGGACTTAAGTTGATTTAGGTCTTTTTCTATTTCCAGTGCTTTCTTAATTTCTACTTCCGCCCATTTACGTTCTGTAATATCTTCAATATCACCTTCATAAGCAATGAGTTTACCTTGTTGATCGTACACTGCTCTTGCATTTTCAGAAATCCAGACAATACTGCCATCCGCACGATAAGCTTGAGATTCAAATTTTAATACTGTTCCATCCCTATTAATCAAATCTACAAACTCATCTCGACGGCTAGAGTCAACATAAATTTGCTTGCTAATATTAGTAACTTGTGCCATCAGTTGCTCTGGTGAGTCATAACCAAATATCTTGGCTAAAGTAGGATTACTATATATATAGCGCCCATCTGGTGTAGACTGAAAAATACCTTCAACCGAGTTCTCAAGAATGCTACGATACCTATCTTCAGTTGAATGTAGTTCTTGATATGCTGCTTCTAGTTGTAATTTTGTATTAAATTCAGTTTTTTGTAGAGACTCATACAAATATACGGAGAGATCGCAAATTAAACATACCCAGAAGATGCCAAAACACATCTTAACAAAATTCCAATTAAAAGGTGCTACATTAAAACCAAGAATTTGATTCACGCTGAAATAGTAACCCAAAATAGTGATTTGAGATACTAGGTGCAAAAACCATCTGACTGGAATTAAAGTTGCCTGAGTAAAAAAAGTCAACATCCAAACAAAAAACTCAGGATTAACATTTCCTGTAATTGTATCTGAAATTTGCTCAATCATCGTCACGGCCCAGGAAGAGCTGAGAAAGATTAGACCTAGATGACGATGACCCCAAGCAGTTTGCAACAGAAATATACAGCCAACTAGAATTGTATGTACTAAAATTCTGGCAATTACCCACTCTTCTAAGCTAGGATATTTATCTTGTATAAAGTAGATTAGATTTAGTATAGTTCTACTCAAAAAGAAGAAAAAAGCTAGCCACAATGCTAAATTTAGTCGAGCGATTAAAAAACGATGTTGCCACTGTGGATAGGAGAGATTTGTTAAGTCTCTACAATTCTCAGAGGTAGGGTTAGCACTATCCAAATAGGTGAGTATTTCCCTAACTGGGGATACTTTCTGTAGTTTTCTGAGCCATCCATTTACCATTGCTAGTAAGATTGAAACTTAAGATTTAGATGATGAACGTGGTACATCAGGATACCTTCAATAATTGATAATTGATAATGGATAATTGATAATTACCTCTCCCTAAAACGGATTGGATTGAATAAAAGAAAAATAAATTCATTGTTTCTCTTGAAATAGAAGGCTTTATACCTTAATTATTCGGTAATAATGGGTTTTATTTCAGCTAACTATTCTTCAAATTTGCTTCCTCATCATCAACAATAATCTAGGAGAACAAAAAATATTGATTATTTGTACAGGACTTACGCAAAGCATCTATAAATTGTGTTTTTCGTAGGGGCAATTTCCGTTTGTCATGCTCCGCAAACATGAATTGCCCCTACGGATAGCGTCTCTGCGTAAGTCCTGATTTGTAGCTAGCTTTGTTTAAAATGATATCATTAGTTTTTATTGTATATTGGTTATACTTAATACCTAAACGTTTACTCAGATTATGGTTAGTTATACCTTGCCTCAGAATCCAGATACAATCATAACTGTTAGGGGCAAAGATTCAGAAAAGGCCCGTCAGAAAGCTATGGATAAGCTTGTGGAACTGATGGACTCTGGTGACATACCGACAGAATTAGAAAATGGATTTAGCCCGGAGCAGTTTATTGAAGTCAAAGAATCAAAAGAATCAAAAGAGATTACTTCTGAGGAAGAAGATGCTGTTGCCCAGGCAGTACAAATACTTAGCGATTTTGCGGCACTGAAGATGAAGGTTGTAGAGTCTAGAGAAGAGGCATTAAAAATTCGTTCTGCAATTGAGGTACTATTTACAGATGAACCTGTAACAGTTGAAGAAATCGCTAATCTTAAAGACGGTTTTAAGACCCTGAAAGTTTTTGCTGTGGCTAATTTACGCTATAGAGAAGCAAAAGAAAAAGCAGAAGAAGCTCGTATTATCCTAGATCGAGCGCTCAAATCTGAGGAATCAGAATTAAAGAAGTCTCCTAAATCAGTTCATTAATTGATAATTGATAATTGATAATTAGGGTTTGCTGATTAAATATCAAAGCATTGGAATATAAAGGTTTCAGCCATTTTATGTCCGGAAAAAATACCAGCTTTTCAGTCGATATATCTGAAAAAGTGAGGATATTGGGATAATGTGAGGCAGAAAAATTAAGGGACTATTTCTCTGACTACCTACTTTATAGAACCCCTGAAGGGATCTATTTAAAATTAGAGATTGAGAGTAGGGGAGTAGGGGAGTAGGGGAGTGGGGGAGATGATGAAGTAAAGCGACCTAAATTCTACTCTACCTTTTTCCTCTATTTCTTTATTCTCCATCTCCTGACTACTGACTCCTTTGGCAAAAACCCTTACCTTTGCGGAGATACCAAATGGGTTCTATAATTCCCATTTCTCCTGTACGGGCGATTTCCTACGGAATGCTCCTAATTACGCGTTTACGTTTGCACAGCATTCCGAAGGAAAGTATTCTGGAATGCAAATCGTCCCTACGACTCCTGACTCCTGACTCCTCCCCCCTATTAAAAGACTTATGCAGCAAGCCCTAATTATTATGAGAGGCTTTAAACCTTTGGGGATTAATTATCAATTATCCATTATAGCACTACGCAAATAGGTTAGGACGTTTATAAATGCTCAAAGTAAGTCAGGGATTAATGCATGACTTTTGACTTTTGAATGCATGAATTGCCCGTAGGGCTATATCCATTGGTAAGTAATAATAGCTATTATTACTTGTAACGGTAATAACACTGAGGGTGATGTAATTATGGTTTCCTGTAAAAAATTTCTAAAATTTCTCGATCCTCACCCTAGTAATGCCATATTATGGGATTTGGATTGGATAATATAAAATTCCGAGTTACCGATATTTTGAGCAGATATTTACTACTCATAAAAAGCAGACTTTTCCAAGCTTACCTCTACATAATGCTTGAATTTATCGTAATTTATATATATTGAAATGTGTTAAGGCTGAATTAAAAAATCTCATGGACAACTCACACTCAGCACTACAATTTAGTATTCTTTACAACAAAATTGTGATCTGAATCATTGACAAAACTGAGATATCTCACATGATTATAAAGATGAGAGTCACTGAGGCTTTCTGAATAATAATTGATACTAGGTATCGTGATAAATAAATAAAAGCTGTTTGAAAATTTTTTTAAGATACTACTGGAGAAAAGTTTTAATCATGTCTACAACACAAGCTCAGTTAATCAAATTCTTGAAGTGGGAGTTGTCCATCCCAGATTCTGCGATCGCCACTGCTTTACGACATCAGGAAGAAGATTCTAATCAATTACCGATGGTACTTTGGCAATATGGCCTAGTAACATTGAAGCAATTGGACCAAATATTTGATTGGTTACAAATGGCCAGTGTTTAATCAATTGCTTTCTGACGATCGCCTAGAGATATATAAGATATATATATTTTCCAGGTAATACGAGTGAATCACCTTTATTTTAGGAGGTCTGAATTGGGTTTAAAACCAAGACAAATCAGAAAAACAAAATCGAATAAAAACTTTCAATTAAACAAGGGAGTATCTCAGCTAGCTTTTGCAGTAAGATTACTCCCTTTTTTTTGGAAATAGGTTATTTCAGTTATCAGTTATCAGTTATCAGTACCTCTATAGAATCCCTGAAGGTATTAGATTGGGAGTGTGGGGAGAGGGGGAAGAGAGGGAAGTGTGGGGAGAGAGGGGAGAGAGGGGAGTGGGAGAGTGGGGAAGATGACGAGATGGTGCATAAGGGGACATTAATAGAGGTGTTTTTCCTCTATTCTATTTCTCTGAGGATTGACTCAAGAGCCAAAAACCCACATTTTTCCAAAGATACGCTTAGGGCTTCTATATAAATTATTAAATATCATCAATTATATTCTCAATCTGTTAATCCAACAGAATAATTTTTTATTGTGACTAATTATCTTAACTTGGTATAGTAACTATTTAGAGACTGTTTGTAAAATAAGTATTAAGAGAACGAATAGTTACTAAAATCCAAAATTGGTAATACTTCAAAGAATTGAAATAGAGTAGGTAGAGAGATATGAGGTAAATATATTCCTAGATGAGTGAAGTGAGAAATGTGTTGATTTCTTCCTTCCTACTCCCTACTCCCTACTCCCTACTCCCTATTCCCTATCTCATTTTTATCTTTCCTGATACATTCAATCTCTTATTTCGACGATAAACACCTACTAAATCAAACTCAAAAATGACAAAAGAAACTATTGAAAAAGTGGTAAATTCTTACTTCACAAATATGACAGCGATGAATGCTCAAGGATGGTTAGAAATTTTTGCTGAAGACGCTGTTATTTGCGATCCTGTTGATAAACCACCCATGAATGCAAAGTCAGACGGTGAGAAATTATTTGCCCTATTCTCGAAGTTCTATGACAAATTAGAATTGACACCAAACAATATATTTATTGCTGGTAATGGAGCAGCAGTTAAATGGAAGATGCAGGTAGTTGCCAAAAATGGTAAGGAGGCAGTTGCAGAGGGAATTAGTGTGTTTGAGATTAATGAAAATGGTACAATTCAAAAACTATCTTCCTATTGGGATGAGGCTGCAATGCTGGCTCAAATAAAAGGTTAAACTTCTTGAGAAGACAGTAGGAAAATTCCATGATAATTTCAGCGTTGGTGAATCTAGCTATCAAATAATCGCTCTAGTGTTATAAGAAACCGGGTTTATTGGAGAAAGATGTCAGTATATATCGGCATCTAATATAAACCTGGTTTCTAGGTTTCTAGAAAAATCATAGCCACGCATCACCAAAGCCATAATTTCTGTCTTTTTCTGATTCTATCAAAAATGAGGAACTGATAATAATCAGTTCCTCATCTGTTATTTTCTCTTAAATCTATAATTTGCAAAGTATTCCCAAAAATTTGATAGCATCAATAATTTTTAGATTCCTAATTTCAACTTGAATCCTTTTCCAGATTGATCGCCGTCTAAAGTATCTTCTTCTAAGGGGTTTTCTACTTGACGCTCATCTGGGTTGACGGGAATAGAGACTCCGGGAATTACTTCTACATTTTGCTCTTGACGACGTAGCTCATAAGGTTTAATCCCCTCATTAGAAGTATTACTAGATTCTGGCTCATCAATATATGTACGGTAATTATCATTAGTAATCGATCTGCCTTCTACTGTTTTGAGAGACTCTCCAGATATAGTTGTTTCGGTTTGAGGGTTATTGGATTGTGCTTTAGCAATAGTTGTAAAAGATAACAAGATTGCACTAATACCCAAGATAGTAATAATTCTCTTCATAATTTATTTGCTTTTGAGTTGATACTTTTTATTGTACTATATCAATACCTGAAAATACTAGAAAAACTTCCTCTACATTTATAAATAAATTTTCAGTATAATCACTAAATTTTATTAAATTTTTAAGTAAAAAATAATACAAGCATAAATACTCATTTGTATTTAAAAATATTATTTTGTAGTCAAAAATCTATGTATTTGTAAGATTAATTCATCACTAATTACTGAATCAAATAAAAACATTAAATAAATCTTCAGATATTGAATTAAGGGAATAGTTGAAGTTGCAAATTTAGTGTTTAGTATTCCTAATTGTTATTTGAGTATTTTGTAACAATAATTATGGTGAATCATTTGATGTTTAATACAGAGATAAAATTATTTGTCAAGTTATTTCTGAACTTATTGATAAATTGATTAAATATAAATGTTAAAAAATAGTAGGTATTAGAGAGACATTTTCCAAAATTTTTAATGGCAAAAAATATAAAAATTTGTAGAATAGTATCTCATACCATTTCTCAAAAGCCTTGCTACATCTCCTTGAGCAGAGGGAGTAGGGAGTAGGGAGTAGGGAGTAGGGTTGAAAAATATCTTATATCTTCATTGAATGGCAACAAATTGTTGAAAACATTGCTCTTATTGATTTATTAGTTAATAACTGAAGTTTTGAGCAAGTATAGCATTATTTTGGGGAATTGGTATCAGTGATTAATGGTGAAAATTAATTGAGAAACTGATACTAATTATACTAAATTTTTTATTGATATTCGCTAGAAATATTTTTTCTCAAAAGGCAACTGTTATTAGTTCCAATGCTTTAGGAGAAATAGCTTTAAGTGCAATAGTACATACTCTTGAGATAATTGCCTGAATTATCCCAATTTTATCAGTCCTTTAGTTATATCATGTCCGGTTGAACAGTTATAAATAAAAAGGAAGGAGTCAGGAGGTAGGGACGTTGCATAACAAAAATGCGAACGTCCCTACTGGGTTATTGTTTTTTTAGTGTGGCTCATTAACCTGAAAACTGCTGTAATTGAAAAAAAAGTAAACAAATATTGGATTTCAATGAAAATAGAGAAATTATCGAAAAGAGTAGAGTAAAGTGTGACCAATTCAATGACTTCTTTGTAGAAGAAATTTTCTTAGAGGAGGTATTGGTTCTCTAAGACACAATTGAGTTTATCTATAGTATTGAAGGCGAACAGCGAATCTGTTCCATACGTTACAATTCTGTCAATTTTACCGATCCAGTCTTAAAGTCACCAGAAAAAGCTAAACATTTTGCGGTAATTCTAGCAGTTATTTGCTCTGTGCGATTTGCCTCAATACTTCCGGAACGGTTGAATTTTAAAAAGTACAGTCGCTATATAGATGAGGAACTGTTGGAATTTCTCAAGGTTGTGATGCCTAGGAATTGGAGTCAGCATCCCTATCAAGTAGGAAAATTGAGTTACAAGCTTCCAGAGTTTGTAGTCACGACTTCAGAACTAGGAAAAGAGGCAAGTTATCCAATCTGGTTTACTGCTAAGGTTGATAGTACGGTAGAAACTCTTTTAGGATCTGGTTCAGGTAAGGACAGTCTGTTGTGTAGTCTGATTTTGGAATCTGCTGGAGTTAAGTACGATATTATCACCTACTTTTACGATATCTATGGGGATAATTCCGGGCAAGAAACATTGTTCCAGCAGGTAACGAGTCATCTAAAATTCAGAAATCAACATGGTATTTACTTAAATGATGAGTATTATGGGTGGCTAAAAAATCGGTTAAGCAAGACTAATATTATTGCTAGAACAAAGGATTATTTTGGGAAAAATCGCTTTTGTGCAGATGGGGGAGAAACTCTGCTAACTGCTATGGCGATGATACCAATTCAAATTGTACATGGTATTCCCCTTTTATCTTTAGGACATGAGAAGAGCGCCGATGCACCTAATTTGATTGAGCCAGAATCAGGGGAAGCGATCGCTCACCAATGGGTGAAAAGTTTGACTTTTCATCAGGTAATCTCAAAGTTCATTGCACGAATGTTCGACGGAGTTAATGTTGTAAGTCTGACTAAACCTATCCACGACGTAAAAATATTTGACTTGCTTTTTCAGCTTGACAACCAGCTACCTTATGCCACAAATTCGTGTAACGTGCAAAAACCTTGGTGTGGTAGGTGTGAAAAATGTTGCTATGTATTTGCTGGTTTTTGTGCATACGGTGAGGTAAGTAAAACGATTCAAGCTTTTGGTAAAAATTTGTTGGAAATGGAAGAAAATCTACCAGTTTGGGAAGATTTGCTCGGACTAAACGGGTATATTGCCTGGGAGTGCGTAGGACTTCCGGAAGAGACAGAGTGGTATTTTTACAAGCTCTATGTCAGGGGAGTTAAAGGTAGGGCGATCGATTTATTTGAGCAAAAAGTTCTGAATCCTTTAAAATCAAAAGGGGAAGGTTATGTAGAAAAATACTTTTCTGAAATAGAGCAACAATTTTCCCAAGTCTATGAAAACCACCACACTATGCCTGAGTGGTTATGGCAAAAGATTCAGCCAGTCTTGGAAAATTAGTTGAGTTGATTTTTTTTGGGCATTGCATAATTGTGGGATGATTTTGTTAGATGAGGAGCAAGTATAATCCCCATGTCTCCCTGTCCCCGCGTCTCCGTGTCAGCCTCAATCATGCCAGTATTCAGCAACGCCTACCAGGGAGTACCGATCATCATAAAAGAAGCCCAATAATAAGGATGGGAAAAAGTCATGTTTTCAGCAAATTCAGCATCTGGCAGTTTCACGCCATCATCTCCAACTCGACTACTTCTTAACCTTCCTGCCTCCAGACGTAGATCGCCATTAATCATTGCTATCTGTGCTTGCCTCAATGCTTCTGCTTTCACAGTAGTATCTTGTGAACTCAATTGTCGATAAAACTCTCTCATCAACCCTAAAGTTCCGCCGTCATCTACCTGCCATAAACTGGCTAAAACTGATTTCACTCCCGCTTGTACAGCTAATCCAGCAAAACCTAATTCTGCATCCAAATTACCAAAAGCAGTTTCACAAGCACTCAATACTAATAATTCTATTGGTTCCCCATTTTTTGCTAACTTTCGTAATTCATCAAACTTTAATTGTTCGTTCCATAACTGAATAAAAGAGTCATTAGGCGCACTGGGTTGAAAAGAGCCATGAGTTGCTAAATGTACAATTCTTGCTCCCTGTTTTATCCGTTGCTTTTGGAGATTTTCTAATGTAAAACTTTCGTCAAAGAAAATCTTGCCCCGCCAATTTTGCCGAATCATTTTTAATTCTAGGGGAACAGCAGGTAAAGATACTATATTAGGGTCTTGAAAATCTGAAGCTCCCATTGCTAAGACTGATAAATCTTTAATATTTTTGTAGCTAGTATCAGTCATATTAATACTAGGAATTAACCCCATACTATACTTTTCTATTAAGAATTTTTCGCCATCATGGAGAGCTGCAAAAGGAATACTGCGCATAGCTGGATCGAGAGAGAACATGAGTGTATCTATTTCTCCTTTTTGTAATTCTGGTTCTATGGGTGAAATTAATAACTTATATAATTTTTGTGAAGCACTTAAATATTTATTGGGATTGCTAGGGCTAGGGTGACTGACTCCTCCTATAAAGCTTCGCATTTGTTGGCGTAATTCATCATTATTAGCTATTTCTATTCTCTTAAAAACTGGTGAACCTTCAGGGGTAACTAAAATTAATTCTAGGTATTCTGGTTGAGAAATAACATAAATAACTGCTGGTTTTTTTCCTGTTTGATTAGCAACAGCACTTAGTGATTCTCTAATGCTATTTTCGGTAATAGCTGGCGAGTTATCTAGATTTATTTTTAATTCATTAGCAAAAGCGTGACTACGGATTTTGTCGATTTTATCTAGGGATGTTTGGCGGTTTAGACTAGCAAGAATTAGATTTCCTGAATGGGTGCTCATAGTTGGTACTTTCTGCTCTGAAGTAAGATTGTTTCTCAAACTACTATTTTCTTTTTTACTCTCATTATTCACCAATTTTTTTGTGGAAGATCGAACTAGATAACTATGTTCTAATTCACCATTTTTAGGAGAAGAATCTCCTGGTTCTTCTACAGAAGAGTTGGCATTTTTATCTACTAGATTAATATTTTCTTTGATTACCATATTTTCAGTGGGGTATCTGGGTTGAATATTAACTTGACTATCAGGATTATCAATAGAATTACTACCACTAGAAAAAGTAATTTGATTGCTCATTAGGCCAATTGTGCCTCCACCATGATTGGTAATTTTACCTACTGTTAAATTTTCACCGGATATAATTACAGAACTGCTGTTATTTACAATTGAAGTCCGATTATCTATAGTAAATGAACCGCTGCGATTGTAGTCACTATCGGCTACAAATTTGACCTGAGTTTGAGGTGTTTCTAATCTGTTATTATCGGCGTTTAAATTTAGTTGATTATCAGATAAATTATTGATAGTAATATCATTAGTTGCTGCTAAAGTAACATCTGCATTATTAGTCATTTGTTCTAGAGAATTTTCAGAAATATCTAAGTTGCTAGACTGATTGTTTTCTCCATCCGAAACTTGGAAATTAGTTTCTGGGTTGACCGTAATATTCTCCGACTCTATTTGTATATCCCCAACATTATTCTCAGCACTTACATCAACTGTGCCATTAAAACTGCCTCCACCAGAAATTTGCACAGACCCACCTTCGCCTAAATTTCCACTACCCCTGGCGCTGATGTGGCCAGATATATCAACTTGTTCTGCAGCGATCGCTACAATTCCACCCTGACCAGTCAAATTAGCGTCGGCAGAAATTATGGAATCTGAGCTAAAATGAATATGAGTATTATTTTCCTGCTGAACGGTATAATTACCTAGGCTAACTGTCCCACCACCTCCATCCCCTGAGACATTAATATTAGCTTTATCAACGGCGATATGCTCGCCCAAAATCTCCACATTTCCTCCTACTAGGTTTTTCTGACTGAGGGGAGGTAGGGAACGATTAGTATTTTGAGTGTTTGAGGCATCAATATTACCAGAGATAACCACGGAACCGGGGGTAGGCACTGTTTCATCTGCAGTTAGGATAAACTGACCATTTTGATTAATCGTGACTCCTGTAGCATTTTGCTGAGTACCTTCTCCAGTCAACATCTGTGGTACAGACAAAGGATCTATTTGCCCATCTGGAGTATTTGGTAAGCGATCTTTAGCTACTTCCAAACTCAGCAAATGTCCCTTTCTGCTAATTCTTACCACTGACTGATCTGGCACAGCAGCAATACGAATCTCGCCACCGGGGGCTGTGATAGTGCCATTATTAACGACGCTCCCAGCCATGAGGGTAACGTTTTGTCCTGGTTTGACTTCCAGGTTGCCGTTATTAATAATTGGTGCGGGTTCTTTGGGGAAAGTAAAGGCGCTGGGATTTCCAATCAGTGAGGCATAGTTATTTTCACCTGTTGCACTGAACAACTGATTGTTAAATTGGATGCCAGTAGCGGTGGTAGCGGAGAAAGATGCGGGTATATTTAGTTGAGCATTTTTACCAAAAATAATTCCGGCTGGATTAACAATATATAGGTTAGAATTTCCCCCTGTTACTTTAATTAAACCGTTAATAAATGAAGAGTTACCACCATTTACAGTAGTGATAATATTTTTAATTTTTTCAGTTGAAGAAAAGTTTACTATTTGACCTTTATTGACGTTAAATTGGCTGAAACTGTGGAAACGATTTCTGCCATCTCCTGATAGTCTACCGCCACGAATATTAAACTGATTACCTGCTTTTTCAACTATTGTATTTGTACCATCTGCTGATGTTTTAATAGGTTGCGCTTTGACTACAGGAGGTAATAGTAAGTAGGCTAAATAGCTAATTGGAGATATTCTAGCTGCTATATCTGCGATTGGCGACAGATAGACAGTTGATAGTTCAGAACTGTTGTGAGATTTTCTAACTTGAGATTTTTTTGTTTCAATTTCGGAGTTTTTCTTTCCTATTTTTCTGAAAATTTCTGCCTTTGCTTTAGATGCTTTTGGGGATTCTGATTTCATATTACTGTCTCCGTTTACGATCAAAAAATAAATAGGAATAGCTGATAATTTTATTTAGCAAAAAAATTAATTGAAATTATATTTAATAATTGCGATTATTTATCAATTATTGTCTGACCATAATTACGATCGAAATTGTTAATATGAAAATTAATACTAACAATTTTTAAATAACACAAATATTAAAATCAAAGCAAAATGTATCTACCTCTTATTTTCATAATAGCTAATTTTATAGCTTGACCTGCTATTTTTTTGTTTCTTAAGTCACTTATGTTGACGGGTATAACCATACTAGGTATCCGACCTTAATGGGTAATAACTTACTTAGTGGGTCATTTCAGTTATCAGTTATCAGTTATCAGTTATCAGTTATCAGTTATCAGTTACCCTCATATCTCAGTTATCAGTTACCCTCATATCGTCGGAACTGCGTTAACAGTACCTCTGGCGCTCATCATTGGGATTGAAATGATGAACCAAATATTTTTTTCATCCCCTTTTTAAGGGGAGGCTTTAGACCTTATTTTTTAGTAAAGTCAAAATATTAAAATTAGAATTTAAATCAAACTATTAATAATTTGTGAATAACACAAATATTAAAATCAAAGTAAAATGTATTTACATTTTATTTTTATAATAGCTAATTTTATAGTTAAATCGTATACTGTTGATGGGTATAACCATATTAGGTATTTTACCTTAATGGGCAGTAAATTACCTGATGGTTGAAACCAATCATTGGTTTTGCCCCTCGTAAAACTGAAATCTGCTAATATATAAAAAAATCCAAAATTTCCTTGACTTTAATGGATATTTATTAGTATACTAGATAGCGGGTTTAACCCTTATAGGTGTTCGCACCAAATGGTTAATAAGCAAGCATAGGAGTCAAACCAATCATTGGTTATACCTACCTGCAAAAAAAAAGGGACTCAAATACATGAAATGATTGGGTAAATTACTTAAATAATTGTGGGTAATTCTTCATATATCCAAATAGTGGGTGTAACCAATCATGTATTTGACTAATCACACAAATATCTCTTCTTTGAACATTTAATAATTAAGTCAAAAGTAGTAATGAACACTAAAGCTTTCTCAAGTCCGATCAAAAAATTGACTGGCCTCCTACTAACTATTGGTGCCAGCGCTTTAATTGGTTTGCCAGTATTAGCACAAAGCTATTATTCTGCTGCCATATTTAATCCACGGCGAAACTCAACAAGTCGCAGTGTTGATGGTACAATTGCTGGAGAATTTGATGCAGCTATTAAGTATTATCAGAACTTCCAAACCTTTGCAGAAGCAGTAAACCAAGCAGGGTTAATGGAAAAGTTCCGCTCATCCAATTCCCCTGATGCCAACAAAGTAGAATATACAGTGTTTGTCCCCACAGATGAAGCTTTTGCAGCTTTGCCAGAAGCTACCAGGAAAGAGCTATTCAAACCAGAAAATAAGGAGAAATTACTTAAACTTTTGAACTATCACATTGTTCCTGGTAATGTTTCTGATGAAGAGGTGGCAGATGGAAAAGTGGAAACTGTTTCTGGCAATGAAATTACAATTAATCTACATTCTACTGAGGATAAAATTACTCTGAATGAGTCTAGCACTATTGAGTCATCCCAACGTGCTAAAAATGGAGTAATAATATTAGTGGATGAAGTCTTGATGCCAGAGGAACTATAACGAAGTCAGAACTCCGAAGTCAACCCACCCCTAACCCCTCCTGGGAGGGGAAGTCAGAAGCGAGTGTGTAATTCTGAGGTCTCCATTTCCTGTGGAAAGGCTTCGCCAACAGAATGTAAGACACACTCAAGACAGTTGTTTTTGTAGAGAGCATTTTGAGTAACCCTCCAAAAACATTTCAGCTTAAAAGGTGGGGTTTTAGACCCAATTATTTTGATCACAGGACTGACGCTTCCGAACCGAGAAACCCGGTTTTTTCCTAAATTTCTTTTGTGTAAACCAAGGATTTTTTGTAGGAATCGGGTTTTGCCTAAGGAGCCGTGTAAGAATAACCTGAACAGTTTTTTTGGTGAAAACTAGATTTCACAATTTATTTCAGATAAAATTTGTACAACTTATTTTTACATGACGCCTAAGTAAGTCCTATATAAAAATTTCAGATAACTTACTTATGCTATCAGTGATTTCAGGGTATTCGGGTAACATAAATCAGAGGTAAGTTTTGATAAGGTAACCTTTGGAAACATTGTTAGGCAAAACGAACAGTCATTCTTAATCATCAGTGATTTCACGGTCAAACTGTAAAAACTCCTCTAAACTATTTGCTAATACTACCCACTCCTGGACACTTAAATCTTCTGCCCGACTTTGAGGGTTGAGTTTTAACTTTTCTAATAACTTGGAAAGGCGATCGCGCTCAACAACTGCTTTAAGATTATTTCTCAACATTTTCCGTTTACTAGCAAAACCTAATTTAACTAACGTTTCCATTTGTTTGGGGTTATTGGCCTGGGGTTCTATTAATTGAGGCCGTAGTCGTATTACTGCCGAATCTACTTTGGGTAGCGGATAAAATGCTTTAGCAGGTACATCACAAATAAACTCACAGTTGGCTAAATATTGAATTTTTACTGATAGGGAACTATAAGCTTTTGAATCTGGCCTAGCGCAGATTCGATCTGCTACTTCTTTTTGTAATAATAAAACGATTAAATCATAAGTATTAGCTACAGGTTGAGCAATTGTGCCTAATAGTTTTTCTAGGATTGGGCCTGTAATGTTATAAGGTATATTAGCCACAACTTTATGAGGATTTTGGAAAGCCGGAAATTGTGCCAAATTAGTTTCTAAATCTAGAGATAAAATATCTCCTTGTAACAATAAAAAATTTTCTACAGAGCCAATTTTTTTGACTAATTTTTGACATAAATCTCTATCAATTTCTACTGCAACAACTGAAGCTGCTAGAGGCAATAAACGATGAGTCAGGATACCTGTACCAGGCCCAATT
Source organism: Cyanobacteria bacterium P01_H01_bin.35 (assembly GCA_038747755.1). Classification (GTDB taxonomy): domain Bacteria; phylum Cyanobacteriota; class Cyanobacteriia; order Cyanobacteriales; family Microcoleaceae; genus Trichodesmium. The sequence continues at coordinate 17,216 of JBCDJM010000021.1, read as the reverse complement.
TCTAGGACGCGATCGCTCTCGGATAATTCAGCAGCTTGGACAATTTTATTGAGAGCTTTTTCACTCCTCAACCAATGTTGAGCAAATCTTTTTCGAGGTTGAATAGTCATTTCAGTTATATAGCAGGAAATAGGGAATAGGGAATAGGGAATAGAGAATAGAGAATAGGGAATAGTACCTCTGCAATAAGGGAACTGGAACTCAGGAATATTCTCTTTTTTTATCTTCTTAAAAGAGTCTGCACCAGACCCAAATTTTTCGGTCGTAATATGTCGTAATTCTATTTCAGTTGTAATATTTTATCGTAGGGGTTTGGTTTCCAAACCCTATTTTACCTTTGGTTTGGAGACCAAACCCCTACCTAAAGTTTTTTCTCACAAATCATTTAGGATTGCTATATAACCGTAAGCATTCAGCTATTAGCCGTCAGCTCTCAGCAATGAAAATGAACGGTGTAGTTCGATAGACGATTAAGGTTAACTTGTGGACTTTTACCCATACTTTATAATTCTTTGAAGCCTCTCAATTGCTTTTTCCTATTTTTAAGGTAATGAAGCTGATAGCTAATAGCTAACGGCTGAATGCTTACATATAATCAAATTACATGAATTTAATAGACATCTCCAGAAAAGAGGGAGTAGGGGGAAATAATTGATGAATAAGAGTGGGATAATTGATTTGATTTTTTATTATTGGAGATGTCTAATAAACATTTAATTCTCTAATAACTTTTTCTCGTTTTTCTAGAGGAGATTGTGGTGATCCTTTCCCTAGTAAAGATTCTAATTTTGGAGAAATAATTATAGTTCTATTATTATCTATTATCAGGTGTTGCTTAACCTCTTGTTCTGTCAAGATATCTTTACTAATATAAGTTATTACAAACTTATATTAGTAAAGAATGATAAACAACTGATGTTAACTTGGCTCCAGGAATGTGAATATACTCTTCGCCAGTTTGATGCTGATAATGATAATGAATAGGATTATGATCTCTTTTCGCAGCTTCTAATTCATTTGCTGGTTTTTTACCGGGATAAACTTGAATATTTTTTTTAAACTTTATTGGTTCTAACTGTGCTACCCAAGGTATCCATTGAGATACTATTTGTTGAATAGCTTGGAGAATAGAAGCTTCATTTCGATTACCAAAATAGTCAGTTTCATCGGTTATCCAACTTATCCAATTTTGAGGTAAATTGAATGGAGTTTTAGCCAAAGGAATAATGATGTAAAATCCCTATATTATTAAGGGAAGCACTGTAATGATTTGAGGGAATAGATTCAGCTTCTAGAAGTGTTACTTTAGCAATTCCTAATTGAGAAAGGATAGAAGCAAGGGAAATTCCCATAGCTCCCCCACCAATAATAGCAATTTTTTGTTGTGCTTCTAGGGGAATATTAAATAGTTGTTCGTGAAACATAAATAACCAATAATAAACTTTAATAAACTGTTTGTTAAATAAGTATTAAGAGAGTTTTTGAGTGACTAAAATCTAAAAGTAAATGGATATAAATACTCAGAATTAAGCATAATTTTAGAGACGAAATGGTACAAATAAATAATCAACTTACATTACAAGAATTTCTCGAATTTCCCCCTGGAGATGGAGATATTATTTATGAATTTATTGATGGAAAAGCCGTAGCCAAAATGTCACCCAAAAAATTTCATTCTAAATTGACTCGTGCATTATTATATTTAATTGATGAATGGTGCCAAGGCAAAGGTGAAGTCTATCCAGAATTAGCAGTTAAGTTAACAAAAAAAGGAAAAGATTGGATGCCTGTTCCAGAATTATTATATCTTGCTGCCGAAGGTTTTCCCGAAGACTGGGAAGAAGATGTCCCTTGTTATGTACCACCAAATTTAGTAATAGAAATTATTTCCCTTGGTCAAACATTTGGTCAACTCATAGCTAAAGCTAGAGATTATTTAGATGGGGGTGTATTAAGGGTGTGGGTTGTTGATAGTAAAGCTAGGAGTATTACAGTTTTTTATCCAGATGCACCGCCACAAACTTATATGGGAAATAGCCTATTGATAGATTCTTTATTTGAAGGATTAGAATTAACTGCCGAACAAGTATTTAATAAAGCTGGAATCCAAATTACATCTCAGTAAAATGTTTATACAATAAATGATGAATAAATTGATAGCGATCCCCTACTCTTTGTAACAATAATCGACTAGCAGAATAATTCAGAAAACGACGATAATTCCAAGGAATATGCCCATTACTAAATAAAACAATTCGCAGCACTAAATTTTTCAGTCCGGGCAAACCAAACCTCCCACCAATTAACCCACCAACAGCACCACTAATTAACCCTTCCTTTAATTCCCAAACCAAGGTAAAAATAAATCCAAAAGTAAACCCCCAAAATAAGACACTAATCAAATTAACAATTAACTGATATGTCTGTAACTCGCCATGAGGATCTAGCCAACTTGACTGTAATTTTTCTATCCTAAATTCCTGAATATTTTCTACTGCCATTCGTTGTGCTAACCATCTCAACCATCGTCTTGTTTGTTCCGGTAGTGGTTCTTGATTTCTAGCATACCATTTATAGTTATTTTCTCCCCCTAATTGAGAACGAATATAAGCATTTAATAAGTATTTTTCTCTCCCCTCTTTAGAAGTAATTCTTCTCCAAGCAGCAATTAAAATTTCCTCATAAGCTAAAGTCATCATGCTTAACATTAATGGTGTTTTAGCTAAATTTAATAACTCTGGTTCATCCTGAAGATAATTCCAAAGTTCTCGACTTCTAGCCACCAATAAATAATCTTGAATCTGGCTATTTGCTAAAGGTTGTAACAATACAGCAGCATTGACTCTAAACTTATTCTGACAATTTTTATAAGCTGCAAAACTACTACAAATAACCAAGTGTTTTGGTTGAAAATCTACTGAAAATTTATTAATCATTTCTAAGCAATATTCAGATAATTCTGGGGATACTCGCTCGAATCCATCTATTAAAGGTAATACTTGCTGATTTTCTAACCAGTTCCTAGCAACTTTCTTAGGAATATTATATTTAAACTTAAGTTGCTCGACTAACCAATCCGAAATTTCCTGATTGTTATTTTGCCATGTCGAAAGTTCTAATAATACTGGGATTGGTGTGTTTACATCTTTTTCCGCCCGAATTACAAGTCTTCTAGCTAATTCCAGTAAAGTTGTAGTTTTGCCGCCTCCAGGATTTCCTAATATAAGTAATTTTCCTTTCATGCGGTCAAAAACTTGCATAATATTTACTTTAGCTGGAAGTTGGAAAATAGGGCGCTTTCCTACTTTTATTTCTATATCCCAAGAACGTTTTAATTGTTGGGATGGTTGTTGACGAACAAGACTAATTATTACTGCATTGTGTAGAGACTGTAATTGGAGTTCTCGAACTTCTGTCTTAACTTTATTTAATAGTTTTTCGCGATTTATTTGCACCTTTATATAACTCTATTTTTACCGAACAATTAAGGTTTAAAGCCTTTAATAATCAAGGAGAAACAATGAATTTATTTTCCTTTTATTCAATCCAATCCGTTTTAGGGAGAGGTAATTATTAATTATCAATTATCAATTATTGAAATGGTTTAGTTAACTATTATATGGTTAAAATATTAACAATACTTCTTGCAGAAGTCAGGCAATAGGGCATCGGGAATAGGGGATCATTTCAGTTATCAGTTATCAGTTATACCAATTACCAAAAGTAATGCTATACTTCGGCTATACTTCAACACCTCAATAGTTACTAAGATTCAAAATCTGTTTTAGACAATTATTAGGAGTTTTAGTATAGATTCTTAATACTTTTCTTCCCCCCCCCTCCTCCCACACCTCCCACACTTCCCCACCCAATCAGATATAGCTTCTTTTTGAGAAATGGTATTAGCCTCCTGCGGAGGAACTGCGTTAACAGTACCTCTAGCTCTTTGCGCAGCATGACCTAGGAAAGCAAGAGGCTTGATATTAAGGAATAGTCTCTTTTTTTTATCCCTTTAAAAAGGGAGGCTAATACCCACAATTTTTCGGTAAAAATTGTTGATTTTATCTCTTTTAGGAATGAGAATTTATTAACTTCCATATTTCCTATACATAAGCATTTCAGTGCGGTACTCCGAGCCAATATTTGTGGGTCATATTTTATCTTCATTCCTTAATTAATTTAATTAAAATTTTGCAAGATATCTACAGTATATATTGGCTTTAATAGTTAACAGTTATGCTTGGGATTAAAATTAAAAGTGACTAAAAAAGTAAACATATAATTTAAGTTGATAAGGAGCTAAAAATTATGTCATTCAAGATGCTACAACTAATAATTACAGGAATAGCTGGACTTGGGAGTGCGACTTCTATGACTTATTTCACAATTCAGTCTGGTTCGTCACAATTTGCTAGTAATTATTTCCAGACACAAACGTTGGATACTAACCTAGTTTCTGAGCAACTAAAGACCTCATCTTCAACTCTCAACTCCTCAGATTTAGTTAGTCAAAAATCTAGTCCAGTTGTCATTACACCACCAACATCGGGGTGTAAAATTAATATGGCCATAGTAGACGATCCTGAAGCACCTCTGAATGTTCGTAGCAGTCCAGAAGTTAAAGAAGGTAATATAGTTGGTCAGCTTAACAATAATACCTTTGTTTCTGTCGCTGATGAACAATCTGGTTGGCTACAAATTACTAATCCTGTTACAGGTTGGGTTGCAAAAAACCGAACTCGTAGTAGTTGTGCAAAAGTGGATGAGACTATTACTTTTTCTCCAGAAAGTGACACAGCTATTGTCAGAGGAGAGATTATTGGTACTGGTAGTCATAACTACCGAGTTAGGATGATTCAGGCTCAGACCCTAACTATCAAAAATTTAGGGGATGTCTTTCCGGCAATTATTAGTCCTGATGGCCAACTTATGGTAGAGGAAGGTAATGAAAGTGAGTGGACAGGTATTATTTCTCTGAGTGGGGTATACACTTTACAATTAGATTCTAATTTGCGTGGATTTGAATATGAATTTTCAGTGTTAATAGAAGAGAACGGAAATTTTTAGTTGAAACTTTCAATAAATTATTAATTTTCCTGCCTTTTTTCTAGGTGCAATAATTATTGTCGTAGGGGAATTAAGATTATAAATTCTGTACCTTTTTGTGGAGTAGAAATATATTCTAAAATTCCGATGAAGTTCCACAATAACTTGATAATTAATTACTAAACCTAAACCTTTACCTTGACCGAAAAATTAAGGAGTAGGGGAGTAATTTTTTTGCCCAACTATTGCCATAAATGCTAACTTTTTGATTTTTCGGGAACCGTGCATCAAGAGATGAAAACCAGGTACTTTTTCAATACCTAAGAAGGTATCTTTCAACAATTATTAATTATTATAGCGCTACGCGCTAGGGAGTAGGGAGTAGGGAGTAGGGAATAGTAGATTGTTAAACGGTTCCAGGATTTATAAATGTCCTAACCTGAATGCGTAGTGCTATAAAGGAGCGATCGCTAGTCATTGTGCAAGAAAATGCACGTCCATCCGTCATAACAAGGTTGTTATGATAAATTATTCACATTATCCCACTTCGCCAAAATTAAGGAGATGATTAAAACATAGAGTTCAAACACAGTAAATCAAAAAATATGACAAACCAAATTGTTGTTGCTCAACCAAAGTCCTTATCTTCAACTCCCAATTTCTCAGATGTAGTTAGTCAAGAATCTAGTGCGATCGCATTGCCAGCATCAGAATGCAAAATAGGTATGGCTATAGTAGACGATCCTGAAGCACCTCTAAATGTTCGTAGCAGTCCAGAAGTTAAAGAAGGTAATATAGTTGGTCAACTTAACAATAATACCTTTGTTTCTGTGGCAGATGAACAATCTGGTTGGCTACAAATTACTAATCCTGTTAGGGGTTGGGTTGCCAAGAACCGAACTCGTAGTAGTTGTGCAACAGTAGATCGGATTATTACTGTTTCCCCAGAAAGTAAAAGAACTATTGTTAGAGGTGAGATTATTGGCAGTGGTAATCATAGCTATCGGCTTAGGATGATTCAAGGTCAGATCCTCACTATCAAAAATTTTGGGGATGTCTTTCCGGCGATTATTAGTCCTGATGGCCAACTTATGGAAAGAGAACCCAATGTTGAAGGTAATGAAACTGAATGGACGGGTATTATACCTATGAGTGGGGTATACACTTTACAATTAGATTCTCATCTGCGTGGATATGAGTATGAATTTTTAGTGTTAATAGAAGAGAATGAGAATTTTTAGTTTAAATCTCTATTAACGAAGTCAATGGAATTACCAAAATTATAAGTACGATAAATTTGGGGAAAATTCTGAGTAAAGGGTGGAAAATTCTCTCCTGCTCCATGCTTCCCCTCTGCCTGAAGCAAGAATGAAACAGCCCTGCGCTAATCAATGGGAGGTTGCAAGGCCCAATCCTGACTTATGTTCTAACAAGTCCGTAGTAACTTTCTTGGAAAGATTGTATAGCGCTACGCGCTAGGGAGTAGGGAGTAGGGAATAGGGAGTAGCAGACTTTTCAAGGGTTCTAGGATTTATAAATGTCCTAACCTTCATGCGTAGTGCTATATATAAAAGTTGCTCGACTACCAATCCGAAATTTCCTGATTGTTATTTTTCTATATCGAAAGGTGTAATAAGACTGGAATTACAGCAGTTTTGGAGTTGATGAGGTACAAAATTTAGGACTTTAGGCAACAGCTCCAGAAGGCAACAGGAAACAGATAATTAATCAACTGTACCTTACCATCCTCGAAAGTGCTGTAATAAGTTTGGATTTTTTTTCCATCCTAATCACAAGTCTTCTTGATAATTCCAGTACAGTTGTAGTTTTACCACCTTCAGGATTTCCTAATATGAGTAGTTTTTCTTTACAGTCCTCTTGTTCAACTCCCAATTCTTCTGATTTAGTTACTCAAAAATCTAGTCTAGTTGTGATTACACCACCAACATCAGAATGCAAAATCAGTATGGCTATAGTAGACGATCCTGAAGCACCTCTAAATGTTCGTAGTAGCCCAGAAGTTAAAGAAGGTAACATAGTTGGTCAACTTAACAATAATACCTTTGTTTCTGTTGCTGATGAACAATCTGGTTGGCTACAAATTACTAATCCTGTTACGGGTTGGGTTGCCAAGAACCGAACTCGTAGTAGTTGTGCAACAGTAGATCAGACTATTAATTTTTCCTCAGAAAGTGACACAGTTATTGTCAGAGGTGAGATTATTGGTACTGGTAATCATAGCTACCGACTAAATATGATTCAGGGTCAGATCCTCACTATCAAAAATTTTGGGGATGTCTTTCCAGCAATTATTAGTCCTGACGGCGAACTTATAGCAAGAGAAACTAATGTTGAAGGTAATGAAAATGAGTGGACAGGTGTTATTTCTTTGAGTGGGGTATACACTTTACAATTAGATTCTCATCGGCGTGGATTTGAATATGAGTTTTCAGTGTTAGTAGAAGAGAACGAAAATTTTTAGTTTAAACTTCCAAGAAATTGGTAATTTTCCTTCCTTTTTATGGTTGCAATAATTATTATCGTAGGGGAATTGAGATTATAAATTCTGTACCTTTTTGTGGAGTAGAAATACATTCTAAATTTCCCCTATGACGTTCCACAATAACTTGATAACTAATTGCTAAACCTAAACCTGTACCTTTACCTACTTCTTTTGTGGTGTAGAAGGGATCGAATATTCGCTTTTGCACCGTCTCACTCATACCCATACCATTATCAGCAATCTGAATTATGACTTGCTTTTCTGTTTCTATTTTTGTCGTAATAGTAATTTGAGGCAGCAAATTAATAGATGATTTTCTTATGGCTTCTAGTGCATCAATAGCATTACCAATAATATTCATAAATACCTGATTGAGTTCACCAGGATAACATTTTACTTTAGGCAATTTACCGTAATTTTTGACAACTTTAATTTCCAATTCATGGGGTTTAGCTTTGAGATTATTTTGGAGAATCATCAGAGTAGAATCTATCCCTTCATGTATATCTACATTCTTAACTTCTGATTCATCCAGACGAGAAAAGTTGCGTAAAGATTCGACTATTTTTTTAATTCGGTCAGCTCCTACTTGCATTGAACTTAATAGCTTGGGTAAATCTTCAATTAAAAAATCTAATTCCACATCTTCAATAATATCTATTACTTCATCCACAGGTTCGGGATAATTTTCCTGATATATTTGAATGACATTTAATAAATCCTGAGCGTATTCTTGAGTATAATTAATATTGCCATAAATAAAGTTAACCGGGTTATTAATTTCGTGAGCAACTCCTGCCACTAACTGCCCTAAAGATGACATTTTTTCAGTTTGAATTAGTTGGGTTTGAGTATGTTTTAATTCTTTGAGAGTTTTAGCCAAACATTGATTTTTTTCATTTAATTCTTCTAGGGTTTTAGCCAAACATTGATTTTTTTCGTTTAATTCTTCTAATGTTTGAGCTAAAGTTTGATTTTTATCATTTAATTGTAGGGTGCGTTGCTCGACTTTTTGTTCTAAAGTATCGTAAAGCAACGCATTTTCTAGAGAAATTGCTGCTTGAGTAGTCATCATTTCTAATAACTGTAATCTTTCGGCAGTAAATGCACCTGTTGTTAAATTATTTTCTAAGTAGATAATACCGATAAGTTTACGTTGTTTGGTAATAGGAGTACACAATATAGACTTAGGTTGCTGTCGTTTCAGATAAGAGTCATTTACCCATGTTGCTTCTGTCGTCGCGTCATCGAATACTTGGAATTTCTGAGTGCGCCAGACATAGTTAATTAATGCTTGGGGTAATTCTCGACTTGCTGAAACGGGTATCATAGGGCGCTGGAAATTTTGGAGACATTGGTTATTATCAGTAGAGATAGCTGTATCTACAACATGAGTCATTGCTTCGAGGATTAACTTTTCGTCTTTGACGAGAATGAGAGCGCATTTTTGTGCCCCCGCATTTTCCATCATCAGTTGAATTAAAGTTGAGAGCAAATTTTCTAGCTTGACTTCTCCAGAGAGAGTTTGAGAAACTTTGAGTACAGTTGCTAGATCGAGAATATTTTCTCTATTGGTTTCAGAACTATGGGTGTAGCTACTGTTGCTGAGGTGGTTGTTTTTTTCAGAAGAGCGAACTAACACTCTGACGAGTAGTTGCGGGTATCGTTTTTCTAAGTCTCTAACTTTGGAAACTGCTCCCCAGTTCACATATCCATAGTATGCTTCGATCATGTAGGTTTGAGCAACTTTGGTTTTACCCCACTCTAGATAAAATTTGGCACACAGTTCGTTTGCTAAAGCTGCTTCTTGAATATATTCGTTTTCTGTAGCGAGAGCGATCGCTTGTTCATAAGCTTCTATTGCTTCTATTTTGTCTCCGAGTATTCTGTGTTTTTCTGCTTCTATTAAATAGTATTTGTGCAAATGGTTAGCAGGTGCGTGTTGTGCCCAGAATTTCATTTTTTCTGCATTGGCGGTTACTTGCTCTAGTATTTGTTTTTGTTCATCAACTGTAGCACTAGGGTAAAAAGCTAGTTTAGTTAGTGAACTATAAAAATAATATACAGGAATAAAAAATAATCCAGTTACACCATCAATATATTCTAACCCTAAGACTTCATAATGTTTAGCCTTCTGAAAATTGCCTAGTAAATAAGATAAAATTAATTTATTCAAATATATCTGAAATAAAGCATACTGATCGTTAATATTTTCATAGAAAGGAATAAATTTCTCCTCATCAAAAACACTGCCTAATAATAATTCAGGATTTTCTGCATCCTCTAGTAAATTGAGAATAGCTTGATGAAAAATTTTGCTATAGTAGTAATTATTGTCTTGCTTGAGCTGTTTGATAGAATTGCTATAATTTTCTATTTCTGGCTCCAGTTTATCCAGGGGTACTCCTGCAAAGTAAGAGTGAATGCTATGGAAAATAATACAATAAGTACCATACTCCAAATCTCCCGTTTCTAAACCTATTTTATAAGCTTCCACCAAATGAGGAAGAGTGTCACGAATATGATTTTTCCAGTGTTCTATACCATCGTACACCGGATCAAATACTTGAGCTTTCTTATCTTTACTGTGAAATTTTTCTAACACTTCACATGCAACTCTGCCAAATTTATACCCAGTATCAATATCTTGTTCTATTCCGCATAAAAGCAATCCATAGAAGGCACAGCAAACAGCAAAAAATGGAGATATTCCTGAATCTAAAGATAGATTTATTTGCTCACATACAATCAGTGGTAATAATGTCGGATTACAAAAAAATGCGATAGAAATAAGAGATGATAAAATACGAAGTGCTGCTAATTTTTCTGGGTCTTCTAACACTGGTAAATTAATTAATTCTGAGATATTTTTTTCCCTCAAGTTGGCTTTAGTTGTTTCTGAGTATTCTTGAATATATGATGGAGTTGGATTTGTAGGAAAGCTAATGCCAAGAAGTTCTAAAACAGATAAACCAATAGTTAAAGCTTCTGGCATTTTAGTCATACCAATGTAGGCTTGTATTTTAGTTTCATAAACTTTCATTTTATCCAAGAGATTATCGGCTTTTTCCAATACAATATCCACTAACTTCTCCATTTCTTTAAACTCACCATTCAAGTAGTTAGCTTCTGCGGCTTCTTCATGTAGTGATAATGTTAGTTGATATTGAGTTGACCAACTATTTTCATTAAGTAGATTTATCCCTGTCTTAAAATCAGATATTGCTGCTTGATAAGCCGTCGATACTTTAGCTTTTATTCCTGCTCTTAAATTTAAACTTGCTAAGTTTTCTTTGATGTCTTTTTCTGTAATTAATTCCACACCATAGTTAAGTTGATTCACAATTTCAAATATTTTTTCTTCTAGTTCTGACTCTACCGTATTATTTAACAGTAATATTCCTATTTTTAGATGAGTTTCTTGCTTTTTTTGTTCGGGGATTAGACTATAAGCTGCTTGTTGTACTCTGTCGTGGAGAAAATGATATATCGGTGTTTCTAAATCCCTTATTTCTGGCAAATTATCATAGTTTCCTCCCTGATAAAATTTATATGTTTCATCGGCTGGTAAAATCAATCCTTCTGATAAAGCATTCCATAAGTCTAAGGCTGTTTCACCTAGAGATTTTTCGTAGACAATAGAGAGAGTTTCCAAGTCAAACTGATTACTTATACAAGCTGCTAATTTTAATAATTCTTGGGTTTCTAATGGTAATTTTTTAATTTGGGTAGCCATCAATTCCACCACATCTCCTGTGGCTGCTAAAACTTTAATTTTTGGCAAACTGAACAACCATTTTTCCTGTTCCTGAGAATAAAAAATTAATTCTTCTTTGTACAAAGAATTGATAAATTGACTGCTAAAAAATGGATTTCCTTCTGTTTTTCGATAAATCTGTTCCGTGAGTATCAGTGATTCTTCTGGAGCATAATTGAGAGTATCAGCTACTAAATTATTTAGTGCTGACTGACTCAAAGGTGACAGGATTATTTGATTAACAATTGCTCCTATATTTTTAATTTCTTCTACCGTTAATATAAAAGGATGCCCAGGATTCACTTCATTATCTCGGTAAGCTCCTATCAAGAATAAATAGTTAATCTCACTGTTAGACATTACCAACTTCATCAACTTCAGAGAAGCCAAATCTGCCCATTGTAAGTCATCTAAAAATATTACTAATGGATGGTCGTCTTGAGCAAATACAGATATAAATTTTGAGAATAATAAATTGAACCGATTTTCCGCTGCACTTGGAGATAATTTTGTGGCTGGAGGTTGTTCACCAATCAATAATTCTAGTTCGGGAATTACATCAATTATTACTTGTGCTTCTTCCCCTAATATTTCTTGTAATTTATTGGCTATTGTCTGTAATTTCGCTTCCGGTTCGCTTAAAGTTTGTTTAATTAATTCTTGAAAGGCATTTAACCATGCTGAAAATGGTATATCTTTTTGAAATTGGTCAAATTTACCTGAAATAAAAGCACCTCTTTTTTCTAAAATTGGTTGATGAATTTCATTAACTAATGCTGATTTACCAATCCCAGAAAAACCTCCCACTAACATTAATTCACTTTGATATTTTTCTCTGTTAGCAACTCGGTCAAACGCTGTTAGTAATCTCTCTACTTCTTGTTCTCTTCCATAGAGTTTTTCCGAGATAATTAAACTGTTATTACGGTCTTTTGTGCCTAGATTAAATAATTTTATTTGCCGATTATTTTTCCATTCATGCTGACATTTTTCTAGGTCTTGCCGTAATCCTGCTAATGTTTGATAGCGATCTTCTGGCATTTTAGCCATCAATTTTAATACTAGATTATTGACAGGCTTTGGTATGTTTGGATTAATCTCAATTATGGGTTTAGGAGTCCGAGCAATATGACAATGAACTAATTCCATTGGGTCTTCTGAAGTAAAAGGAAGTTGCCCTGTTAATAGTTGATAAAATGTAATTCCCAATGAGTAGAAATCACTCCGATAATCAATCCCTCTATTTATCCTGCCTGTTTGTTCTGGTGAGATATAAGCTAGAGTCCCTTCCAAGGTATTAGGATTGCGGACTTCTGGTATTTCTTTAGGTAGCTTTGTTGTCGTACTAAAATCTATTAGTTGTATTTGTTTGTTTTGAGGATTAATGACAATATTTTGAGGTTTAATATCTTTATGAATAATCTGATTTTGGTGTAATTTTTCTAGGGGATTAATTATTTGTAGAGCTATCTTAAAAAAATCATTTATATTGGTTGAATTCGGGTGATTAAAAAAAAATTGGTAGTTGAGGTATTTTTGCAGAGACATCCCACCAAAATCTTCCATTACTAACATTAAACGTTGCTCAAATTTTTCCAGAGCTAGCATTTTTACGACTCCAGGAATGTTCAAGTTTTTCACCAGGGTATAAGCGTTTCGATATTGAGTTAACTGATGAAAATTAGGATAGGGATAGTTGGGTAATTTGAGGATGACTAATTTTTCGTATAATTCAGCATAAGCGCGATAGACAATTGTGCGATCGCTGGCATAGATTTCTTCTAGGAGTTGATAGTTTAGAATTTTATTCATAAAGCGCCAGAAGATAGAAGTATAATCATAATTATACTCCAATATTAATGAGATACTAACCCAATATAGAATCCGGTTATAAAGTAATCGCAAAATTACTGAATAATTAATAATTAATAATTCAATAATTCAGGTTCAAAGCCTCTCCTTGAAAAGGGAAAAAGCCGTCGATATATGGCTATGCTTTATAAACATCTTTCTTAACATAAAACTTGACAAAAAATAGAAGTTATCTGTAAGTCTGATGTCGGCTTTTGGCAGCGAAAAGTTTCTAATTCCGGCTTGCTGAAAAAGTCTGATGCTCAAGGCAGGGAGTAGGGAGTAGGTACCGACGTTGCATAACAAATATGCGAACGTCGGTACAGAGTCAAGAGAAACAAGGAGTTGTAGAGGAGGTAAAAAGAAAAATTATCCCTTTATGCAACCGGACTAACTCTTACTACCATTCTCACTTGGTTAGCCCTATCCGCTCCAAATATCGTACTTTTTCCGAACTTAAAAATCGGAAAACTTTTATATTTCAATGCTTTTAGCTTGAATCAGCAACCCCTAATTCAATACACTTTTTTGAGGAATTAAGGATGAGAGCGCATTTTTGTGCCCCCGCATTTTCCATCATCAGTTGAATTAAAGTTGAGAGCAAATTTTCTAGCTTCACTTCTCCAGACAGGGTTTGAGAAGCTTTGACTACAGTTGCTAGATCGAGAATATGTTCCCTGTTGCTAGTAGAGGGTGGTGTGGCTGCTGAAGAGGTTGCTGTTTTCAGAAGAGGGAACTAATGGGACTTACACAACTTTTAGAGCTTTAATATAGCCCAAACTCCTTTTGTGAAAGGAAAAGACGTCAATGTTGTTAGTTAACCAGTGAAAAAAAGGGGTTGTTTCTTTCATGCCTTGCGATCGCGTCAGCGGAACGGAGTTCTACCGCTTCAACGTAAAATTATTGTAGACCAAGCATTATAGTCTAATTTGGCCAGTTAAGTTGTGTAAGTCCCACTATCCGTTCCGGAATGCTCCGGAAACCTTCCACTCCGTTCCAGTCGCAATGACGCAGGCTATAGTAATTTTTAGGATTCGATATTAGTACGGGAGCAAGATGCTCCCACTACGAATAAATCTTCTCCCTGAAACCGACTTTGTAATCTACTAAAGCTAGAATTCTTGCACAGTTGGACGGATAATGATTTCGTTCACATCCACATCGGCAGGTTGTTCAATCACATAGGCAATTGCGCGCGCTATGGAATCCGCAGGAATTGCATTATTCTCATAAAATTCTTTTATAGCAGCAGCGCTACCTTGATCGGATGAACCATGTTTTAACTCAGACTCAACTACACCGGGTTCAATGCTTGTGGTACGAATGTTACCCCCTACCTCATGGCGCAAGCCTTCACTAATAGCGCGTACAGCAAATTTTGTACCGCTATAGACTGTCCCACCGGGGCTGAAGACTTTCACCCCTGCGACAGAGGATATATTGATAAAGTGACCACTTTCCTGCTTTTCAAAGACAGGCAGTGCAGCAGCTACACCATAAAGAACACCTTTGATGTTGATATCAATCATGCGCTCCCATTCATCCACCTTTAGTGCAGTCATCGGGGCGATCGCCATGAGACCCGCATTATTCACCATTACATCAACGCGGCCAAAAGCATCAATAGCCTTTTGTACCAGCGCCTCAACATCACTTTTGATTGTCACATCCGTTACCAGATAGTCTGCTTTACCACCCACTGCTTTTAAATCATTTACGATTGCTTGAAGTTTATCTTCACGGCGAGCGCCGAGAATAATCTTCGCACCCAAACTTGACAGATGCCTTGCTGTTGCCTCACCCAAGCCGCTACTGCCACCAGTGATGACAACAACTTTATTTTCAATGTTATTCGTCATATTTTTATCCTTGATTTGATCTATTTTAGAAGGAATCTCATTAGCTCACTTCTTAGTTTAGCTGGCAAGTTATTTAGATGCAAGTCTCTTAAAAAGTATAGTGAGGCTGGCCTTAACAAAGAACAGAATTGAGGCAGTATCACAGAATAAGCATGGTTTATTCTGAGCAAATTTTATGATTTAGAAACGACAATAAAGGGAATATATCAAACCGTTACCTCTTCCCCCCCCATCTCGGCCTCCGGTGTGTCCTCCGCCCAACAACCAATTTTTTTTAGCAGATCCTAATTAGGGTAGGCAATGCGCACCCTAAAACCTCTAAACCTGAGGGACTCATAATGATAATTTCTCCTCCTACTAATTCTATTTGATGGTCTGGATGTTCGCTTGTTAATTTTTCTAGGTCTTTTATTGTTAGATTTGGCATAGTTATTATTTCCTATAATATTTTAATGATAACACTCAGGAAACTTCTTAAATGCTTTCCAAAATTTAGAGGTAGTTTCAGAGTTCATCAGAAGTTTAAAGGTTTAGTTTTACCTTGTTTGAACTCGGCGTTGGCGACAGCCGACTTCGCTTCCTCAGCAAGTTGAGCTAGTTGCTTTTGAGAATTAGCAAAATTTTATGCCCATCTTTTCTTGTCCTCTATTTCTGCTAGGATAAGATAAGCTATAGCTTCTTGTTGGTTTTCTGGTAGTTGAGATAGTTTAGTTAGTGCTTGTTCTATAACGTTAGTCATAGTTTTTTCTGGTGATTATTTCTTATTAGTTTAGCGGAGAAACAAAAATGATACAACAGCAAATTTAGGTTTTATTATCCTGAATCTTCAACTATTAGATAAATATTCAATCCTTTTTTAGCATCTATATCAAACTTTAAACCAACTTCAATTTCACTAAAAATTTCTATTCTTTTCAAAGAAATATGATTAATTTTTATACTTTCAATTGTAGCCGAGCGACAATATGAAGATGTTTCGCTGACTAAAAAAACATTTGTTCCTATAGACAAGTTACTATTATTAATTATTGCTACTGCTGCCTTTGATTTTTGAAACCATTCTGTAACTTCACCAATTTCTTTGGCTTTACCTATCGAAATTTGCTTTTGAATGATCTGATAAGTTACTAATTCTGCTAAGGCTTGACATAAAGCTTTAATAAAATCACCTAAATCTAGTAATTCTTGAGTACCTAATATCTGATCGACAACTCCGTGGGCTGCTTCATTTCTATAGGAAATTAATTGATTAAGTTCTCCTTCAGCAGTGTTCTGATTTCCTCTAATTTCTTCTACAAAGTGTTTAACTTTTCTGTGATTCATTACCCATTTCCAAGTATCAGCTATTCCGGCATCTGCAAATAATTTTTCTAATATATCTTTCCGTAAATTCTGGTCATGTAAAAGAAAAGCTTCTGGCAGTAATTCATAATTTTTATGATGGGTTGTTGTTCCATAAAATAAACCTCTAATGACCTGATTTATAGAAAAGTATTTAAATCTATCTTTTTTAAATTCTAGTAGTATACGCCCCACACCTTCTCGATGAGTATTTTGAATTTTATCATCTAATTCTAAATAATTTTCCACTAGCTGTGGTAAATTTCCTAGCCAAGCTGATATTAAATCTTCAACAAAACGTTCGTAAACTGCATACAAACGAGTTACTACTGCACAATGTTCGTATAATTTCCACTTCTCTTTATTTGGAGTTCCCTTTAATAACTCAATAATTTCTTGATTATCCTTTGATTGTTCTATATTTACTATTCCTTTCTCTGCAATTTTTCTCAGTCTATGATTAGTTTGAATAATTGCTCGAATATTATCAATATCTAGATTTACAATTTTCAGGAGATTTTCAAACGTTTCAAACATCTCAAACATCTCAAACATTTTGAATTAATCTCCAATCAATTGTAGAAGCATATCGTCAAATAGTTTAATTCGCTGCTGAATATCAGCTTTAGCATTTTTTCCTTCACCAGTGAAAAGACCCGATCTATCTTCTTTACACAACTTTTTTGTTTTTTCAATTACTCTAGATCTATTTGAAATTAATAATTCAGCGTTTGATAAATGTCTACTCAGACTTACCATCATAGCATCATAATAAGCTTTATAAGAGGTTGGCCTCTTGGCGTCAAAAGGTTTAAATAAATTTTCTCCATAGAGTTGACTTGCTAACTCAATAGTTTCT
>JBCDJM010000020.1:0-46148 GCA_038747755.1 Cyanobacteria bacterium P01_H01_bin.35 | reverse complement strand
GTATTAACAGCAAGATTTGGACAGAGAAATTGAGGGATAATTCTTCCTCCTGCCTTCTCTAAATTCCTTACTCCTCCTGTCTCCTGTCTCCTGTCTCCTGACTCCTACCCTCACCCATAAGACTTTTGAGCGCAAACCCTACATAACATATTGGTAATTTTGATGCTTATTTTGACACTTAGAAAGCGTTAAATTACTTTTGATAAATGGTATAAAATATCCCTACGAAAATTTTATAAAAATGCTGATGTAATTGTTAGAGATGTCTAGTATAAATCTCGGAAAATCAAAAATATAGCGCTACTTGAAAAGCGAATAGGGAACAGGGAACAGGGAAAAGTAGACTATCACATGGTTTCAGGATTTATAACTGTCCTAACCTTTGCTTCGACTGCTATAAAATCAATTCTCATTCAAAAATTATCTATTATTTCTTCCTGTTCCATGTTCCCTCTTTTTTAGAGATGTCTAGTACCCATTACCAAAATAATAGAGTTAACAAGATTTTGATCTGGAAAACTACTGAGATAACATAAGTAAAATGGTGCGTTACGACGAATTCCTAAAATACGTTTCATGGCTTAAATTTTAGCGGTCTAACGCACCTTACAATAATGAACTATTAGCTCAAAACTATTTTGTTGCTAATTTCACATTAGTAGCTAAACCAAGAGCTTGCAAGAATTGAATCATCATCCAAGTTGTATCTATTTCCCACCATTGCAAACCATGACGTGCTGAATATTGAAAAGCATGATGATTGTTGTGCCAACCTTCACCATAAGTTAATACAGCTACCCACCAACAGTTAGTAGAACCATCACCAGATTCATAAGTACGATAACCAAATTTATGAGTCGCACTATTCACTAGCCAAGTACAGTGAAAAACTACAACTATCCTAAAAAAGACACCCCAAACAACAAAAGACCAACCTCCTAGAAGGTAGAGCAAAATACCAAAAGCAATTTGAATGGGAATAAAATTAGCTTGCAAAAACTTGTAAACAGGATCGTCTGCTATATCTTTTATGTAGCGAGGCACTTCAGACTTCATTGGTAAGTCATAGAGCATCCAACCCATGTGACTCCACCAAAAGCCACGATTAGAATCATGGGGATCTTTTTCATTGTCTGAATATTTATGATGAATACGGTGTAAACCTACCCAATCAGAAACTCCTCCTTCACAGGCAAGTGTACCACAAAAAATCAAAAAGTATTCTAGCCATTTAGGAGTTTTAAAACTACGGTGTGCCACTAGACGATGAAAGCCTAATGTAATACCTAGACCACCTGTGAACCAATGTAAAAATACTGCTAGACCAACTGCAGTCCAACTAAAGTTACTAGGAAGTAAGACAAAAAGGGCTCCAATATGGAGGAATCCCATAAAGGCTACTATAGGCCAATTCAGTGAAAGTTTTTCTGATGTTGAAATCGTCATAAAAAATCTCTAAGTTAAGAACTAAATAGTCTCTTTCAAGCTATCTTAGTCAAAGCAGGTTTATCTATGGGTATAGGATATGGAAAATATTTTGGTAATCACTACTTAATCTATTAATCGGAAGCAGAAAGGAAAAAAATATTCTTACCAAAATCCTGGGTATTGTTAAATGTTTAAGTTTAGATTCCTGACTGATAATACAGGATTATTTGTCTTAAACAAAGGTACTATAAATATACTAAATAAATATAGTAAAATATCTAAATTTTGGTAATTGACTATAAATATTTGATTAATAAAAAAAGGTCAATTACTATGTTTACATTAAGCCAAACACTGCTTTTTTTATTGAGTGTATCTACCTCAAAATTGTCATACCTTATTTAATGAAACTTGTTTCAAAAAAAAGTACAGTCTGAATATCTAAATTAATTCTTTGTTGACAAAGGAAATTTAGATTTTATTATGAATTTGAGTGTTAACAAAAATTTACACTTTGTTTAGCATATCACAAATAAAACAAATTAATTAATTAAATAAATAAATAAAAAATAAATATGAATAGCGTTGAATATCTACAAGCAGCAGAACAAGAGCTATTTCCCATATTTTCCGAAATTGATAGCTTAGTCAAGCAAAATCTCAGACGAGTTATAAATGCTTTTCGTCATCATCGGGTAGGTGTCCATCATTTTTCTGGGGTAACTGGTTATGGCCATGATGATCTGGGGCGGGAGACTTTGGACAAGGTTTTTGCTGAAGTGATGGGAGCTGAAGCAGCGGCGGTAAGGGTCCAATTTGTTTCGGGGACTCATGCGATCGCCTGTGCTTTGTTCGGGACTTTGAGGCCGGGGGATGAAATGTTGTCTGTGGTGGGTTCTCCTTACGATACTTTGGAGGAGGTAATTGGTCTGAGGGAGGAAGGTCAAGGTTCGCTGAAGGAGTTTGGGGTTAGTTACCGGGAGTTACCTCTGACAGAAACTGGGACGATAAATTGGCAGGGGTTGGAGTCTGCGATTACGGAAAAGACTCGTCTGGCTTTGATTCAACGTTCTTGTGGTTATTCTTGGCGACCTAGTTTGTCTATTTCAGATATTGAGAAAATTGTCAAGATTGTTAAGCTACAAAATCCTGAAACTGTTTGTTTTGTGGATAACTGTTATGGGGAATTTATTGAGAACCGGGAACCGACGGCAGTGGGGGCGGATTTAATGGCGGGGTCTTTGATTAAAAATCCTGGTGGCACTATTGTTATGGCGGGGGGGTATGTGGCAGGTAGGGCAGATTTGGTGGAGGCTGCGAGTTGTCGGTTGACTGCTCCTGGTATTGGTAGTAGTGGGGGGGCGACTTTTGAGCAAAATAGGTTGTTGTTTCAGGGTTTGTTTTTGGCGCCACAAATGGTGGGGGAGGCGATGAAGGGAAATCATTTGGTGGCTTATGTTTTTGATAAGTTGGGTTATCCGGTTAATCCTTTGCCTCTGGAAAAACGACGGGATGTTATTCAGGCGGTGAAGTTGGGTTCCCCGGAGAAGTTAATTGCTTTTTGTCGAGCTATTCAGCAATTTTCGCCTGTGGGTTCTTATTTAGATCCGGTACCGGCGCCGATGCCTGGATATGAAAGTCAGTTGGTTATGGCGGGTGGAACTTTTATTGATGGATCTACTTCGGAATTTTCGGCAGACGGACCTTTGAGGGAACCTTATGTGGTGTTTTGTCAAGGGGGAACTCATTGGACTCATGTGGCGATCGCTCTGGAGGCTGTTATTGAGGCGGTAGGGTTTTTTGAAGTCAGAAGTTAGAAGTCAGAATTCAGAAGTATTGAGTAGAAAAAAAGTCAGTGGCTGTCATTGGGAGGCGGTAATATTAGACTCTACTTTAATCGGAAAGAGTTGAGCCAGCCGAAGCAATTTCTATTTTAGATGATGGTGAAATTTTTCCTTTTATTGCGTATAGAGCAATAGTCATTTCATTTGCTAAAGCTTCCCCAGGGGGATGGTGAAATTTTTCTGTTTTATTGCGTATATAGCAATAGTAGTTTCATTTCCTGAAGCTCCTGGAGCTGGATGGTAAAATTTTTCTGTTTTATTGCGCATAGAGCAATAGTAGTTTCATTTCCTGAAGCTTCCGGAGGGGGATGGTAAAATTTTTCTCTTTTATTGCGCATAGAGCAATATTCTATTAAATCTTGAATTTCTGCCGATCGCTGATAAAATTCATAAACTGGTATTGTTAAAAAGGGGAAAATTTTCCGAAGTCGAATCCACGGTGAAATTGTTTGAATATTGTAGACAACTACTAGCTGTTGCTGAATCTTAATAATTGCTCTTTGTTGAACTTCTGAATGACCTGCTAAGTGTAGATTTTCCTTAAATTCTATAGGATATCTGCTGAGAATTGCTGCTCTATAACCTTTAATATCTTCTGAAGTTTGGTAAGGATAGTCAGCTTTTAATTTGGGAAAGGATTTTTTAATGTGGTTTCTGGTAATTTCTTGTAAAAATACGATGTCTGGTTTTTCTCGTTTTATTCTTTCTACTAGGGTTTTTGGTTCAGTCTTATGCCAACTATTATTTAAGGAGAAAATTTTGAGGGGTTGAGTATTTGCTGCGGAAATAGTTTGAGGAGAAAAATATTGTGTATGTAGCCAACCAATAAGTAGCAGAGAAGCAATAGATGAAGCTATACAAAACCAACGTTTTTTGATAATGAAAAATGCGGGGAGTGGCAGAATTAATATTGGTAAAAAAATTAAAGGGATAAAATTTCCAATTAAAGCGATTAACCATAATTTATCCCAGAATATTAGTCGGAGTATCAAGTAAATTAGAATTAATCCTGAATAACTATAGACAAATACTTTGGTAATTAATTGGAAAAGTAAGAATAGATTCATTGTATTTGATGGGGTATTCAATTGCTTTATACCAAGCGTGAAAAAAGAATGCCATAGTTATGTAAAAGTTCAATTATTAAGTAATTCATACAGGTGCATTGAACCTTTTTGATAATTATTAGCTAGTAGCCTATTAATTATTCTTATGTTTACTACTCCCCTACTCCCCCACTCCCTCGCTTAATAACTGGAATTGAAATAAAAAATTTAGTTCCTTGCCCCAATTGTGATTCACACCATAGTTTGCCACGATGTTTTTCGACAACAATCTGATAGCTAATTGACAACCCTAAACCTGTTCCTTTGCCTACTGGTTTAGTAGTAAAGAATGGATCGAATAATTTGTTCCGAATATCTTCAGGAATACCAGAGCCATGATCGGCAATTTCGATAGTTACCCAGTTATCTTTGATATCAGTTTTAATTGAAATATTTAAGCTCAGACTTACCCCATCACCACAATTCTTTGTATTTTGTTTAATAATTTCATCTTCCAGTGCATCAATAGCATTACTCAA
The DNA here is from genome assembly GCA_038747755.1 of Cyanobacteria bacterium P01_H01_bin.35. Classification (GTDB taxonomy): domain Bacteria; phylum Cyanobacteriota; class Cyanobacteriia; order Cyanobacteriales; family Microcoleaceae; genus Trichodesmium. Next base: position 41,291 of record JBCDJM010000020.1, on the reverse strand, counting down.
TAAATTCATAAAGACCTGGTTGAGTTGCCCCGCAAAGCAATTAACAAAGGGTAAGTTTCCGTAATCTTTCACCACTTCAATAGCCGGGCGATCGCTTTGAGCCTTGAGACGATGCCCTAAAATAGCAAGCGTACTATCAAGACCATGATGAATATTGACTTCTTTCATCTCTGATTCATCCTTGCGAGAGAAGTTTCGTAAGCTCAAGACAATCTCTCGAATGCGCTCTGTACCAAACTTCATAGAATCCAGAATCTTCGATAAATCATCAATCAAAAACTCGATTTCAATAGCCTCCTCTTCTTCTAGAATTGCAGATGGGGGATTAGGGAAATGCTGCTGATATAAGCGTACTAAATTTACCAGATCGTCTATATATTCTTTGGCATGTGGCACATTACTATAAATAAAACTCACAGGATTATTAATTTCATGGGCTATTCCAGCTACCATTTGCCCTAAACCTGCCATCTTCTCTGTTTGAATTAATTCAGGGGTTTGTTGAAGTTCCTGAAGCAATTCACTCAATTGTGCTTGAATTTTTAAGTCACGCTGCTTAAGTTGCTCGCTCATTTCATTGAAATTTGTTGCTAAGATCGAAATCTCATCATTACTGTCAAATTCTAAGCGAACGCTCAGGTCTCCTTTTGCTAACTCTTGAGTTGCTGTAGTCAGTAGAGTAATTCTGCGCGTTACTAAACTGGTTACCCAAAAACCAAAAACAGAAATGATCGAGCCACCAATTAAAGCAAAGCTACCAATTGCTAGCCACATTTGCCATTGAGATTGATACAGGGAAGCTAGTGGAGTCAATACAACTACTTTAAAGCGATCATCTGCAATCTCAGGAATTTCAACTGGTTTGCTAAAGTAAGACTCTCCTCCAGTTTTAATCTTGTGAAGAATATCTTGAGATGTAATCTTTGACCACTGGATTGAGTCATCCAGTAAAATAGTTGAGGTGATAATCTTTGCATCTTTTAGTAAGACTAAATGTTGCCTCCTATTATTCAAAATATCTTTAAGAACTTCTAATGTCAGAGCATAGCCAACAATTAGACTGCCAACTATTTCTTCTCTAGACTTAACAGAAATAACTTCTACAACTAAGGCAGTTTTTGAGTCTTCTGACACAATTAAATTTTTGAAGATTAGACCACTTTTAGCAAGTCTAATCGCCTTTGAGTCCTGAAGGGGAATTGAACCAATAGCAGAACTTCTTAAATCCGATAAAACTTTTCCTTCTGAATCAATTACTTTTACTAAATCCAATTCTAAGCTAGATTGTAGTGGTAAAAGTATTCTCAACAAAGCCTGTTGATTCTTATTTGTAACTGCTGCTGAAAAGTCTGAACTCTCTGCAATCGATTTTGCCTTAAAATTCAATAACTCATGAGCTAATTCAAACTTATTGCTTATATGGGAGGCAGCATTCTCAGTTTCTATCTTCAATTGATTTTCCTGCCTCTTAGTTGCACTGTAGCCTACAGCAAGAGTTCCCACTGTCCAAATCCCTAGAAAAATGGACAGCATGGGAATTAAGATTTTACCTAAAAGAGGCAGGTTTGAATAGCGAGGAATCTGCATTTATTAGATTTCTTCCAGGGAAAATATTTATTTCAGTTGATTAGGTGCAAATCCTGCCTGTTGTAAAACATCCGCCCCAGTTTCGCTAAAGATAAAGTCAATAAATGCCTGGGTTGTTGGAGAAGGGATATCATACCAAACAATACCTAAATTTCTTACCATAGAATATTTACCCAATCGTAAATTTTCTGGAGTTGGTGCAACTCCATTCAGACTCAGACGGTTAACTTGTAAGTTGTTACTAATCGTCTTACCCAAGGAAAATGCACCTATACTGTAGGGTGTAGTCTGAATAGTTTCAATTAAATTAGATTCGCTACGCAACACAACAGCGTTAGGTGAATTTTCTAATTCTGGACCTAAATAATACTTTCGTAATAGCTTTTTGGCAGATTCATCTTCAGGTCTATCTAAAACAACTATTGTAGCGTCAGGTCCACCAAATTGTTGCCAATTAGTAGCTTGTCCACTATAAATTGCTTGTAAATCTTTAGTTGTTAAATTACTAACCCCCTCAACGTCAGGGTGAGTCGCTACTAAGAGAGCGTCTTTGGCAAATTCACGATGTGTTAATTTATCGGCATTTTCTTCTGGTTTGGGGGGTCGGGTAGCAGTACCAATTTCAATCAAGCCTTCTTTGACACCTGCGATACCTCCTCCAGTCTGACTAGATTCTAAAAAGTTTATTTTAGCACCACTTGTCTGTTTCTCATAGGCAGACGCCAATAGCTTCATAGCTGGATAAGGTGTACCAGCTCCTGCTATTTTAATGGTTTGTTTTTCTTGAGAGTCCAATTGAGAAGACTCAGATGTTGTGCTAGTTTGATTTGACCCAGATGTACATCCAATTGGCAAGATTACCAGCAAACTTAGCATTGTCACCCATACTCTAAAAAGTATCATTTTTATTAGCTCCAAAATTATTTTATTGTATCAATAAATACAGGTGAACCGGAAGTAATACTAAAATTATCTTGATACAATTTAGATTCAGTAAGTTAAACTTCTATAAAAGATTTATATCCTTATTATAATCGAGTTAAATTGTCAACTGCAATATCTTCACCCGCAATTCAATTAATAGACATATCCAGTCAAATTATAGAGTTAAATAAATAGAGAAATTAAATTTAATTTCTCTACAGAAGAAGAAGTATTCTAACTTTCTTAACTATGACTATAAACACATCCATAAAATAGATGATTTTCTGGTCATTAAATCATGTTTCAAATCTACCCCCTTTAAATTAAATAGGATAAAAATTTGTAGAGGGATGGCGCATTTTCCTCCCCATATCCAATCGACCAAGAGAAAATTAAATTCAGTATTTTAAGCCTCTGAGTTCAGTAATATTTACTGTTAAGTGTTAATTGATAACTGAAATGACGCTCTTCTCGATACATACGAAGACCATAATTTCCGGCGGGAGTTGCTTGTAACTCTTTAATTACTGTTGCCATTTCTGAGGGAAGTTGTGAGAGTGGTTGAGGTTTGATCAAATGTTCTGGTGGCATTAAAACAGGAGCAGATAGTGCTGCAAAAGTTAAATCTGCTGCAGAAAAATTATCTCCTACTAAATAAGAACGACCGTCAGATAATCGTTGACCAACTAAGTCAAAAACTTCCTTAATTTCTGCGAGTGATTTTGCAGCATTTTCTGCCGTTAGCTGAAATTTTTTCTGCAATAAATTAGATAGGAAAGGAAAAAGAATTGTAAATCCAATCTGTTCAAACCAAGGTGTATTTGTACACCAACCTCTACCCATAGCTTGGCGATCTTTTACCTTATGAAAATATCCCCAATTTCTCACAGCAACAGCTAATTTTTCATCAAATAAATCTTCTAGTTCTTCAACTTCTTTCCGTAATTCTGGAATCTCTGGATATAAATTTTTATCTACTGGTGCTATGGCATTTAGGTAATGCAAAATATCAGTTGAATCAACAAGATTACCATGATTTTATGTAGCTAAAACTGGAACACTAATACCATCATATTTCATAGTAGCAAATCGATGAAATACAGGAACATGGGGTTCTTCTGTGTAAGTAATGTTTAGTCTGTCTAATGCCCAACGAGCTTTTTCAGAGAAATGGCTGATAGGAATAGTAATTAGACGATAATTTGGGGGATTCATAAAGTTTTTCCTTGTTGATTATTTCCTAAATTACTAACAAAAAATAGTTGAAAGCAACGAGATATATGGGGTTCCTGAATTTTGCCTTATAATCAGATTTACTAATAAACCTCTCCAATAATAAAAAATAAAATTAATTATCCCACAGAAATCATCTATTTTCCCCTACTCGAAGTGGTTAGGGGTGGGTCACTTACTCCCTACTCCCTTTTTTCTAGAGATTTATTAATGAGTTTTCCCTTCTTCCTTCTTCCTTCTTTCTTCTTGCTTCTTTAAAACAGCTTCCCTAAAACCTAACACTACTAAAATATTAGATAGTGTTAGAAATACTTCCGCACTGCCATGTAACCAATCAATATTTGCTAAGGCTTCACCATAAACTTGTTGAGCATAAATTCCAGCAGGAATAGTTACACCCACAAATACTAAAGTGCCATAAAATCCAACTAATGCTAAACGAGGTGCTTGACCCGAACGAGTTAGAAACCAAAGAAAACCTAAATAGGGAAATAAAGAAAGAGCAAATAAAGTATCTTTAGAAATCATATTTTTAGGAGAATTAAAAATTTCAGTGCAGAGAATATCTATAAACAATTAAATCTTTGTATAGGGTTGCTTAGTAAGAAATAATTTGATCAAATAACCGTGTCATATTCCTATTCTCTTTATCTTGCATAAAATACTTAATATTCAATACTTGAGATAGACAAATTGAGTAGGTTATTTCTCAAGTTAATACCTGTTGCTAATAGATAACTTTTTACTAAAGTAGAAAATATTACTGATAGCTTTAGTATAATTTATCTTTAACTTTAGGGCTGAAGTATAACAAGAAAATATAGGATAAAAATTAACTTCCACTATCTATCTCTTGCTTTTTACTCTCAGAAAATATCCACCATGCAGCAGCTAATAAAGTAAAGTTTCCCAATAAAGTCATCGATGCTTGGAGAGTAACCAACCATTCTAAATTAGGGTCATTATCAAAATAATGCCAAGTACAAGCACACATAGCACTAACCAATGCAGGTAACATAGCAAAAGATAGACTATACCAAACACGGTTTTGGGTAATATTACCATAAATCGAAATAAACCAGATGGCAGCTACCCATTCAATAACGCTAGAAACATGAATAATCCAAGTAGGAATTGACAAAGCGTGCATATTTAAAAAATCTGAATTTTTAGGTCTTAACTTAGGTATTCTATAAGGTTAAATTATTATAGGAAATAACTCAAACAAATGCAGGCAATTTTATGTGGTTACTACGGAAAAGGAAATGGTGGGGATGAGGCATTATTAGCATCTTTGTTGCAAATGTTGCCCAATAATATTCAACCTTATGTTTTGTCTGGCAACCCCTCCGAAACTAAAAAACGCTATGGAGTTGAAACGGGCGATCGCCTTAATACTTTTACTATTCTCCAAGCAATGAAACGTTCAGATATTTTTATCTGGGGTGGTGGAAGTCTGATTCAAGATGCCACAAGTATTGCTAGTCCTTTTTATTATGCAGGATTAATGGGAATTGCTCAAAAAATGGGCTTAAAAACTATTGCCTGGGCACAAGGAATTGGGCCTTTAAATTATCAAACTACTCAATTTTTAGCAAGACAATGTTTTAAACGTTGCAATATTGTTAGTGTCAGGGATGCAGGTTCAGCAGGAATAGTCGCTAAATGGAATATTCCTTTTATTCTAGCTCCAGATCCGGTTTGGGCCTTAGAAACTTTCCCATTTCCTGGTCTTTGGGATTTGCCTGCACCTAGAGTAGCGGTGAGTTTCAGACCTCATCCCCAACTTACTCCGTCACGTTTAGTAACTTTAACTCAAGCTTTAATTTCTTTTCAAAAGGCAACTAAAGCGTTTATTTTGTTGTTGCCTTTTCAACCAATGAAAGATTTAAAAGTTGCCAAATTTATTCATCAAAAATTGCCTGATAATAGCAAGATTTTAACTATAGAAGACCCTAGAGTTTTGAAAGGAATTTTTCGAGGAGTGGAAATGGTAATAGGTATGCGTTTTCACAGTTTAATTATGGGAGCTGCCGAAGAATGTCGTTGTTTTGCTATTAGTTACGATCCGAAAGTTAGTCAGTTAATGACTGATTTAGAAATACCTGGATGGGAATTATCAGAATTGCCAGAAGATGCAAATTTAATTAGTAAAATTTGGATTGATAATTATGCAAATGGGGAAGCTTTGTTGCGAGATAGAATAGAATTTTTTCGGGAGCGATCGCTGATTCATCAAGAGGTATTACAATGGATAATTGATAATTGATAATTAATCAATTCGGTTTAAAGCCTTCTATTTCAAGAGAAAAAAAGTGCTAGGATATTTCCTGATCTTCAATCCGATGGTTTTAACCAGAGGTAATTATCCATTATTCTTTAATGAAATTCTGTTTTAGAGGGAATAGGGAATAGGGAATAGGGGGAAATAATACCAAGCGTGAAAAAAGAATGCTATACTTTAGTGAAACTTCAATTGCGGATCGAGAAATAGTAGATTTATTTTCTTAAGCACCTAGAACTTTGAAGGTGTGCTGAATTTATGACTATTGCGGATGGAAAAATAGTATATTTATTTACTTAAGCACCTGCAACTTTCTGACTATTGGGGATAGAGAAATAGTAGATTCATTTGCTTAAGTACCTAGAACTTTGAGGGTGTGCTGAATTTCCGACTATTGCGGATGGAGAAATAGTCGATTCACTTTCTTAAGCCCCTCCAACTTTCTAACTATTGCATGGAGAAATAGTGGATTCATTTGCTTAAGTACCTCGGAATTTCCGACTATTGTGGATAAAGAAATAGTATATTCATTTGCTTAAGCACCTCATACTTTGAGAGTGCGCTGAATTTCTGATTTCCCAATTATGAAAACTCATCCAACTCTTCACACAAATCTTGTAACTTCTGATGCTCTACTTTTCTAGAAGAACGCCGATATTTTTTACTAGCTAACTTAGGTTCAAACTTTTGTTTACCACCCGAACTCATTTTCGCCTTCAAATTTGACTCAGCATCAGGTTTTTGCTGCAATACCTCCTGCCGCGCGATCGCCTCCTCCAAAAACATCAAATAATACTCATACCTATCCCAGTCACCCCTAACCACACAGTTAGGTTCATCCCTATGCAAACAGTCACTAAACTGACAACTCCCCTCCGCCAAATACTTTCGTGCTTCTGGAAACAAATACGCCAACTCTATAGGTTCACAGTCTAACTGTGGTTGATTAAAACCCGGTGTATCTGCTAACAAACCCCCATTAGGCAACTCAAATAATTCAACATGACGAGTAGTGTGTCGTCCCCGCGATAATTTTCCAGACACAGCATTCACCCGTAAATTCACATTAGGAATCAAATAATTAATTAAACTCGACTTCCCTACACCAGACGGACCAGAAATTACAGTAATTCTATCCTTCAGTTTTTCCCACAGAGAATTCGAGCTATTTTCCACCGCTCCCAAACCTGCTTCCGTTTGCACACTAATAAAAAATGGTTTATAACCCCACTCAGAAATTTGACTGCGCCATTCTTCTATTTTTGTTGCAGATACAAGATCGGATTTACTCAAGCACAAAGATATCTCTAAACCTGTTGACTCTGCCTTAACTAAAAATCTTGTTAAAGCAACAGGATCTAAATCTGGTTCTGCCAAAGCAAATACTAACATCACCTGATTTGCATTAGCTATAGGAGGGCGATCAAGTTCCGTTTCTCTCGGCAAAACCTCAGCGACAGCACCTCGTCCACCTAACCAGTCTGGATCTTCTATAATTACGCGATCGCCCACCATTACTTTTTGGCCAATTTTCTTCAATCGCGATCTACGGGTACATAGGAGAAACTTAGGTAAATTTTCTCTTGCATTTTTTACTGAGTTATGATTTTTCTCAATTTTAACTTGGTAAAAATTTGCCTGAACTGCTACAACCGTCCCTACACAGTTATTAGTATCTTCGCATAAATTATCTGCTTCTGAAGTCCAATTCATGCCACCATTTCTGGGCAACGCACCTTAAGGACAAAATATTCAGACTGCTCTTTTATTTCTTCTATTTGATAACCTTCGACAATTAAACTATCAGGTACTTGCTCTATTGGTTCCCCTGGGTCTAGCCACACTTCTAAAACTTCTCCAGGCATCATTTTTTCCAGATGTAGTTTTGTTTTAACAAAATTAATTGGGCAGGGAGTACCTCGCAGATCTATTTGAGCATCTGACTTTTGTCCCTCCTGGATTTTAGGTTGAGAATCCATAGTTAAATATTGTTTCTCCAGTTTTTGGCTTTGTGGCACGAATATTCTGATATCCTTCCAGTCTAAATACTTTATCTTTGAAATAAAATTTTTTGATAAATAATTATCTTATCATGCTTATACGACTTTTATGCAATAAAGCCAAAATTTTTTATCATTATGTGTCGTATTATCTTTACTATACTACCATAATCTAATTTTAACAGAAAGTATATTTAGGTATACTTAGGTCATCTTTAAGCTTCTGTTTTGGCGTTGCTAATTCTTAGCTATGATGTTGCTAATTCTTAGCTATGATATGGATGGTACTCAATCCATAAATATAATTCAAAATACAGAAAAATTATACAGTAATTCAACAACGCCTCTGTTTCTACTGCAAAATTCAGGTTTAAAGCCTCTCCTTTCAGGGAAAAAAAAGAAAAAAATTTCCTTTTAATCAATTTTATTCTTGAAAAGAAGAGGTCATTTCAGTTATCAGTTAGCCTCCTGTCGGAGGAACTGCGTTAACAGTTAGCCTCCTGTCGAAGGAACTGGGCAATTCAGTTATCAGTGAACCTCAGACCTTAGTCGGAAGCTTGAAATACTGAGTTAAATATTTCTCTTGGTCGATTGGATATGGCGAGGAGACCTCGCCATCCCACCCTACGGGAAGCTCCGCTAACGACCGCTTTTTCATCCCCTCTCCAAGGGGAGGCTTTGGACTTTATTTTTTGGTAATTATTAATTGTTAATAATTAATAATTAATTATTAATTATTAAACCCTAGTAATAACAAGTTTTTGAGAATTAGGAAAATCTTCAATTTGAATCATTTTTGGTGAAACAAATTTCCGAGAAATCCTTCTAAACCTCCTTTTCCAGTCCGCTCACCCTTAATATTCGCCAAATTTTCTAATAACTCTCTTTCTTCTGGAGTAATTTTTGTGGGAATATCAATTGCGATTGTTATCAGATGATCCCCACGACTTACTGGATTACCTAATCTCGGAACTCCTTTATCTTCCAAAGTTAAAACAGTATTTGGCTGAGTACCTGCTGGAATTGTTAATTCCGACTTACCATCAACTGTATTAATTTCCAGGGAACAACCTAGAATTGCTTGTAGATAACTAATTTTTATTTGGGAGAGAATATTAATTCCATCTCTTTGAAACTCTGGGTTATCTTTGACAGCTAGGAAAACATACAAGTCTCCAGGAGGGCCGCCCATTTTACCCGCATCTCCTTCATTAGAAACTCGTAGCCGAGTACCATTATCCACCCCTCCTGGGATAGTAATTTTTATCTTTTTCGTTTCCTCTTTCTGGCCACGACCCCCACAAGTTACGCATTTTTCTTCTATTATCTGTCCAGTACCGCTACATGAGGGACAAACTGAAACTTGAGTAAAACTACCAAAAGGAGTTCTTGTCGCCCGGCGAACTTGACCAGTGCCTCCACAAGTAGAACAATTTTGAGGTCTTGTGCCTGATTTAGCCCCTGAACCGTTGCAGGTTTCACAATTTTCCAAATGCTTAATTGTCAGTTCTTTATCTCCACCAAATATAGCTTCGTGGAAGTCCAGATTTATGTCTAAACGCAGGTCATCCCCTCTAACTGGACCTGTACGCCTACGTCCTTGAGTCCCCACTCCTCCAGAGAATCCACTGAAAAAGCTTTCAAATATATCAGCGAAGCTATCTGAAAAGTCCGTTGAGAAACCTGATGCTCCTCCTCCTGATACTCCTGCTTCTCCAAAGCGATCGTAACGAGCTTTCATTTCAGGCTCAGAGAGAACTTCGTAGGCACGATTTATTTCTTTAAAGTGCTCTTCTGCTCCTGGCTCTTTATTCACATCTGGGTGGTACTTACGAGCCAAGCGGCGGTAGGCACGCTTTAGTTCCTCTTTATCTGCACTACGAGAAACACCTAGAATTTCGTAATAATCGCTGGCCATAGAGCTATTTGCCTAGAATTTAATGTTAGTATGTCTATTTGGGAATTTTATATTTTTATCAGGCGATAATATTTTTGGTCTTAAATTTCCAAGTACATTTATTATCGTCTTTTGGTAGTTTAGCACAGACTTATGAGAAATCTACATATTGTAGGGTTTGCTGAAAAAGTCTTTTTAGCGAGTAGGCGGAGTAGGGGAGCAGGGGAGTAGGGGAGCGGGGGAGTAGGGGAGTAATTTTTTGACTCAACTCTTGGCCAAAATGCGCTTCTTTTTGAGCATAAAGCAGCTCAAAACTATGTACTTTTTCAATACCTAAAAAAGCTAAGAGGGTATCTGTAAATAAAATATTAAATCCTTCTGTAGGGTGGGTTAGCCACAGATTAATAGTTAAACTTAATAGTCTGGTTTAATTTGCCGTAACCCACCAATAAGAAATTTTACAGCAGTTATTAAGATTTCTATCAAAGAAATCCTCTAAAGTCTCTCTGCCTCTTTATCTTTAAAAAAAAGAAAATAAATTATCATACAAAAGTCATAAATTATTTTCCCCTATTCCCTACTCCATCTTGTCTAGAGAAAGGGATTTTTGCCAAATTCATTCTCAGGCTCTTCTGTTGTTTTCTGAACCTTGGTTGAACTTACGTCATTTGTAGTTGAGTTAGTCTCAACCAATATCTCACTTTCTACTTTTTTAGTAGAAGTTTCAGGCTCTGTAATTTCTGGTTCTACTTTTTTAGTAGAAGTTTCAGGCTCTGTAATTTCTGATTCTACTTTTTTATTAGAAGTTTCAGGTTCTGTAACTTCTGAATCTAGAAGCATCTTAGAACCTTTATCTTCTTCTGGTAACTTCAGCTTTTCAGTTCCACCTTGTTCATATAAAGTTTCACCTAAAGCAAATAGCTGTTGCCTAAATAGTTCAATCTGCTGATTTAACTGGTCATAATTAATTTCAGTTTCAGAACTAATCAAAACTTGCTTTAACTCCTCATAACTATTGCCAACTTCTGTAACTACCTCCTCATCAATAACATCACCATGTTCTTTAATAGTTGCTTCATAATTATATAAAAGAGTATCTGCCTGATTTCTCAATTCTGCTAACAGTTTTAATTGATTATCTTGTTCCGCATAAGTTTCTGCTTCCTGCTGCATGCGTTGAATTTCTGCTTCACTCAGACCACCTGTATTACTAATTTCAATACTTTGTTCCCTACCAGTTCCTTGGTCTAGAGCTTTAACTTTGAGAATTCCATTAGCATCTATATCAAAATTAACTTCAATTTGTGGTATACCTCTCGGAGCAGGAGGAATTCCTTTCAGTAAAAATCTACCCAGACTCTTATTATCCTTCACCATTGCTCGCTCACCCTGGAGGACATGAATTTCCACAGAGGTTTGTCCATCCACAGCAGTAGAATACATTTGGGAGCGACTGGTAGGAATTGTCGTATTTCTCTCAATCACCTTAGTATATATTCCTCCCAAAGTTTCTAACCCCAAGGACAGAGGAATCACATCTAATAACAAAAGGTCTTTAACTTCACCACCTAAAATACCAGCTTGAATAGCTGCCCCCAAAGCCACAGCTTCATCAGGGTTCACCGAAGTATCAGGAGTTTTACCATTAAAATAATTACCTATTGCCACTTGAACTGCTGGTATTCGAGTAGAACCTCCCACAAGAATAATTCTGTCTATATTTTCTGGCTTCATCCCAGCATCTTTAATAGCTTGTTCGACCGGTTTAATCGTGCTTTCAACCAAAGGTTGCACCAATTTTTCAAATTGAGCGCGAGTTAATTTGGTTTCCAAATGTTTTGGCCCTGTTTCGTCAGCCGTAATAAATGGTAAATTTATATTGGTGGTCTGGGTAGAAGAAAGTTCGATTTTGGCCTTTTCTGCTGCTTCTCGAAGTCTTTGTATTGCCATTTTATCTGGAGATAAATCTGTGCCTTCTTGATCTCTGAACTTTTCTACTAACCAACGGACTATACGATTATCAAAATCATCTCCTCCGAGATGATTATTACCGGAAGTAGCCTTAACCTCAAAAATTCCATCTCCTAACTGTAAGATAGAAACATCAAAAGTCCCTCCACCTAAGTCAAAGACTAATATAGTATGATCATTATCCTGTTTATCTATGCCGTAGGATAATGAAGCGGCAGTTGGTTCATTGATAATTCTTAGCACTTCCAGACCAGCAATAGTTCCTGCATCTTTAGTTGCTTGTCTCTGTGCATCTGTAAAATAGGCTGGTACTGTAATTACAGCTTGGGTAACAGAATCACCTAGATATTTTTCAGCATCCTGCTTCATTTTTTGCAGAATCATGGCTGAAATTTCTTGAGGAGTATAGTTTTTTCCTCTAATCTGGACATTTACAGTATTTTCTTTACCCTGAATACTGGTGTAGGGAACTCGGGAGCGTTCTTCTTCAGTATCTTCCCATCTTCTCCCGATAAATCTTTTAATGCTATAGACAGTATTTACTGCATTAGTTACTGATTGTCGCTTTCCTAGTTGGCCAATTAAACGTTCATTTCCTTTGCCAAATCCGACAATACTAGGTGTTGTACGTCCACCTTCTGAGTTGGAAATTACAAGAGCTTTCCCCCCTTCTAAGACGGCCACACAACTATTAGTTGTCCCTAAATCAATGCCAATGACTTTTCCCATAGTGCTTCGGCGTTCTTAATAGATAGTCAAAAAATTTTTTTTTATTATTGGAATGAAGTTAGAAGCTTGAAAGCTTCTGCTCAGGCTTTAAAAATGAAAAAATCCAGCTTTTTTCTTATTTTTTTAGCTGATAATTAGGTTTTTTTCACATCTTAAAATCAAGTATATTTTTTGAAAAGATTTTTATTTCAAAGCTGGAAAAAAATATCTAATTTGGAAACTCATAAGAGATTTTTTTCCAATTTTCACTAATGTTAATTCTATCCAAAAATTATTAGTTTTATTTGTTTAAGTTGCATTCAGAAAAAATCTTAGTTAAGTTCCGACAATTGAATTTAAGTTTTAGTATTTTTGTTTTTGTTGTGGCTGATTTTGGATAGGTCTGAATACAACTTAAAAGAAGGATAATTCAATTAAAAATAACTAACCAGTATGGCGCTACGCGCAAGTCAAAAGTTAAAAGTAATCCATCATTGAGTTTGAGCATTTTTAAATGTTCTAACCTTTGTTTCGACTGCTATATTAACTTTCTGGATCGGTTTGATTTTCTGCTTCATCATCTGTCGGTTCTGGTGCTGTTGCTACTTTTACCATAGCGTGTCGGAGTACACGCTCGCCTAGGATATAACCTCGCACCAACTCTTCTATTACGGTTCCTTCTGGATGCTCTGTGGTTGCCTCTCGCATTACTGCCTCATGTAGATTAGGGTCAAACTCTTCACCTTCAGGGCGCATACGAGACACTCCTAACTTTTTCAAAGACTCTACCATTTGCTTATAGACACTCTGATAGCTTTTATGGATAGCCATTTCTCCATCATTTGCTGGTTTTATCTGGGAACGAGCACGCTCAAAGTTGTCAATTACTGGTAATAATTCAATGATTGTGGCACACTTAACCTGTGTATCCAATTCTTGCTTTTCCTTTTCTGTCCGTTTACGGAAGTTGTCAAAATCTGCTCCTAGTCTTTTGTATAGAGTCTCTTTTTCCTCTAGTTGAAATTTGGTAGTTTCTAACTGAGTTTGTAAGGATTCATAAGCCTCCTTCAATAAGACCATTTCTTCTGATATTGGCTCAAATTTCTGCTGCTCTGTCTCTACAGAGGCATTATCTTCAGAAACTTCTTTGTTATTCTCAACCTTCTGAGATGAATCTAAGTCTACACTTTCCTCAACAGCAACTTGAACATCTTGAATATTTTCATTTATTTCTTGATTTTGTGTTTCTGTAGAGGGGGTCTCTCCTGCCATTTTATTCTCTCCTAATACTTAAGGCTATTACTGGTTTTTGTGTTGCTTTTTTACCCTGATTTATCATATCACAATCAAGAAGCAATACATAATCACTGAAACTCTAACAGTGTTAATATTAGTTTATGTTAACTATGTCTATTTTCATAGCTTTTAAATTTTTGAGATTATTAATACTTGAAACACTAATAACCTCTTGTTAGGAAATTATAGTAGGTTCTAAAGATTATGGGATTTGATTATTTAGTAAGATATCTTTAATCCATTCTTATATTTGCTAAAAATTGCTAAACAAATCTTTCCTGTTTCTATCTATAACTTCTTTTCAATCAGAATTTATTAAACTAATAAACTATCAGTTTCTGGGTTATCAAAAATAAATTAAAAAATAAATCATAATACATAGTTATAACTAACTATATGGCCTTATGTTGTGACCAAACATTTTGGTCTAGGGTACAGCTTTACATTATACCGAATCATAGAATTATGAAGCAAAACATTTTCTTGGTCTAAATTTTTATTGTTGATAGCTAATTGTACCTACTATCTCAAAGATGGGATAAAGTGTTTCTATAGATTGCTAAAATTGTTACAGTAGTCTGGTAATTACTGGCCTTAATTTAATTGGGGATTGGGATTTAGAACATAGAATATCCCTATTGAAGGAAACAAAGTTAGTGAAAGACTGGAGTACAGAAAAAATTAAATCAGGACAGTGCAAACATTTAAGGAGTAAATAAAGTTAACAAGTTGTTAACTAAGTGTAAATATTATCAAAAACTTAGGGAATACTAGATTCAGGAGAAATTTTTTATCAGCCATGGCCCAAACCTCTTCACGCAATTCGCGCACCGCTATAGTTGCCCTCAGTCATCTCTCTCCCTTCGGGAATAAACTTGTTCAAGCTGGCTATGTCAACATCGAACAGTTCCAAAAATGCCAAGTTGAAAGCCGTAAAACGGGTAAATCACTGACAGAGTTACTGGAAGCTCTAACAGGACAACCATTACCCCCGGAATTACTCAGGCATTATAAAAAGCAACAGCTATTTGAGTTAATGATTCTTTATGGTGTAGCTGCTTTTGACCCAGAGATTACTCAAATTCCAGCACAACAGGTATGTTATTTAATTGACAAGGTAATTCCAATTGAAACTTGTCGTCGGAATCAGATTATACCATTATTTAGTCACGAAACTCATCTGGCAAATCAGGCTGTTCAGACAGGTAGTATTAGTCAAGAGCAAATGCTGAAGGCTTTAGCTCAAAGCACCAGCTCACAGGGTAAATTACTTGAGGACTTAGAAAAGTTTGCTGGAGATTCATTACCATCAAATTTGGTGAAGGATTATGAAAGTCAGCAACCCTTTGTGATGGTGGCAATGGTTAACCCTGATAATCTTCAAGCTTTGGATGAGCTAAAAAATATCTTGAGGCATCGTGGATTAATTTTGCAACGATTGGTTATTACCCCAGAAGATTATCAACATTTAATCAACTATTACTTAGATGAGCAAACCAGGAAAGATGCTGCTGCTGCTAAAAAGGCAGAACAAAAAGAGTTAGAGTTGGAATCAGGCTTTTTTGAAAGTGCTGATTTGGAGGATGCAGCAGATGAGGGAGCAGTAGAGGATATAGGAAAAAGCCTATCTGAAGCCGAAGATGCTCCTATTATTAAGGCTGTTAACGTGATTTTAGTTAAAGCACTGACTGAGGGAGTATCTGATATTCATGTAGAACCCCAAGAAGAATTTATTCAAATTCGGATGCGTAAAGATGGGGTTTTACAAGAATATTTTCGGTTTCCGAAAAAAGTTATTCCTGCTATTACTTCGCGCTTTAAAATTCTTGCCAACTTAGACATTGCTGAAAGACGACAAGCTCAAGATGGTCGTATCCGTAAGGTGTTTAAAGGACGTACTATCGACTTTCGGGTAAATAGTTTACCGAGTCGCTATGGTGAAAAGATAGTTTTACGGATTTTGGATAGTTCTAGTACCCAACTGGGATTAGATAAATTAATCTCAGACCCGGAGACTTTAGCCCTAGTTAGAGAAACTGCTAGCCGTCCATTTGGATTAATTCTGGTGACGGGACCAACTGGTTCAGGTAAGTCAACCTCCCTGTACTCAATATTGGCAGAACGAAATGACCCAGGAATTAATATTAGTACGGCAGAAGACCCGATTGAATATGCTTTGCCAGGAATTACCCAATGTCAGGTAATTAGGGAAAAAGACTTGACTTTTGCTAGTATCCTGCGGGCGTTTCTGCGACAAGACCCTGATGTTTTACTGGTGGGGGAAACACGAGATAAGGAAACAGCAAAGACAGCTATTGAAGCTGCATTGACTGGACACCTGGTTTTAACAACCCTACACACTAATGATGCAGCAGGAGCGATCGCTCGACTGGATGAAATGGGGGTCGAATCTTTCATGGTTTCTGCTGCTTTGTTGGGAGTGTTAGCACAACGTCTAATGCGCCGGGTTTGTACTGACTGTCGAGTTCCATACGTTCCTGAACCTGATGAACTGCGTCGTTATGGTTTAGTTCCTTCTCAGGAGGAAAATGTGACATTCTATAAGGCAAACACTGTATCAGTTGAAGACAGAAAAGTATTGGCGGAAAGGGGTGAACTTTGCAGAAAATGTGGTGGTCTTGGTTATAAAGGTCGTGTGGGTGTTTATGAGTTTATGAAAATTACGGAGCAATTACAAACTTTAATTACTCAAAGGGCGCCAACGGAACAAATCAAGGAAACTGCAGTAGAGGAGGGGATGGTTAGTTTGTTGCCATACAGTCTGAATTTGGTGCGCCAAGGTCATACCACTTTTGAGGAGGTGGAACGGGTAACATTTACAGATTCAGGTTTGGAGGCAGAAATGAAACGTCAAGCCAAGCAAAACCTAATTTGTAAGTCTTGCAATGCTGAATTGCAGTCAGAGTGGTTAGATTGTCCTTATTGTATGACACCTCGCTTTGAGTAGGAGTGGAGTGTGGGGAGTGTGGGGGGTGTGGGAGGTGTGGGAGGTGTGGGAGAGTGTGGGAAGTGTGGGGAGTATATGTTTTTTACTTTATGGTTATGAGTAGACAAGTTAGTGACTGATAACTGATAACTAATAGACATCTCCAAAAATCAAAAATAAAATCAATTCTTATCCATAAATTCTCAATTATTTCTCACTGTTGCCTGTTGCCTGCTGCCTGTTGCCTCTTTTCTGGAGATGTCTAATAACTGATAACTAATAAAAAGGAGAATGAATTTATGTCTTTTATGATTGAGGATGTTTTGGAATCTCTTGTGGAACAAGGGGGATCTGATGTTCATATTCAAGCCAGAGCGCCTATTTTCTTTCGTATTAGCGGACAGTTGACTCCTCAACCTCAGTTCGGGGAAAATCTGGAACCAATAGAAGTGCAAAATCTAATTTTCCAAATGCTGAACAATATGCAGCGGAAGACTTTAGAGCTAAACTGGGAACTTGATAGCGCTTATGGTGTTAAGGGTTTGGCTCGTTTCCGTCTAAATGTGTATCGGGAGCGGGGTAGTTGGGCAGCTTGTATGCGTGCTTTAGCTTCTAAGATTCCTAATGCAGATAAATTAGGGATACCAATGATTTTACGGGAATTGACAGAGCGACCTAGGGGTTTGTATTTGGTGACTGGGCAAACAGGTTCTGGGAAAACAACTACGATGGCAGCTTTGATCGATTTGATTAACCGTACTCGTAGCGAGCATATTCTGACCGTGGAAGATCCCATAGAATATGTGTTTCCTAATGAAAAATGTTTGTTTCATCAACGACAAAAAGGCGAAGATACCAAAAGTTTTGCTAATGCTCTGAAAGGAGCGCTCCGTCAAGATCCTGATATTATTCTGGTGGGGGAAATGCGGGATTTGGAAACTATTGGTTTGGCTGCTAGTGCTGCGGAAACAGGTCACTTGGTGTTTGGAACTCTGCACACTAACTCAGCTTCGGGTACGGTAGACCGGATGTTGGATGTTTTTCCACCAGAACAACAACCGCAAATTAGGGCGCAGTTGGGTAACTCTATTGTTTGTATTTGTAGTCAAAACTTAGTCAAAAAAGTAGGTGGCGGGCGTTGTGCTGCTCACGAGATTATGGTGAATACTCCAGCGATCGCTAACTTGATTAAGGAGTCGAAAAATTCTCAGCTTTATTCTCAAATTCAAATGGGGGCTAAGTTGGGAATGCAAACGATGGAAATGTCTTTGTCTAATCTTTATAAAGATGGGAAGGTAACTTGGGCAAATGCTATGGGTAAGGCAGTTAAGCCTGATGAATTAGTGGCTTTAATTGGTCCTGAACCGAAGGAAACTAAAGCTAAGGCTAAGGCTCATTAGTAGTGTGGGAGGTTTGGGGAGATGGGGTGTATTGGAGTATTTTTCAATTATTGTTTCTTTATACTAACGGCTCTGTGCCTCAAAAATTTAATTGCAGGCATTGATACCAAACAGACATCTCTAGAAAAGAGGGAATAGGGGCAGAGAAATTGATAATCTTTGGATAAGAGATTGATTCGACTTTGTAATTTTTGGAGATGTCTAATGGTTTGTATAGTTGTCTGGCATGGGAGATTTATAGCTGAAGTCAGAAATTAGATTCTTGCTTTGACTACAATAGGGTAAATATTTTTTGTCTGCTCCCCACTCCCCAACTCCATGTTCCCCTACTCCTAACTCCCTAAAATTTATAATAATAAGGAAGGAATAAAATGGCTGGTAATATTGCTAATCAAAAACCTAAAAGTAGCTTAGAAAAACGGTTAGAGATAATAGAAGAACAAATAAATGTTGCCCTAGCATCGGTGACGGTGAAAGATTTATCTATCTTTGCCCGTCAGTTTGCTGCAATGTTTAATGCTGGAGTACCGATGATTCGCTGTTTAAGAGTTTTAAGGGACCAAACTTCTAATGCCAAGATTAAGTATGCTGTTAAGCAGGTTAGCGCAGAAGTAGAAGAAGGCAGCGAATTGTCAGAAGCAATGAAAAAACATCCTGCTTGTTTTGATGAATTATTTATCAGTATGGTAGCTGCAGGAGAGGTGGGTGGTGTGCTTGATGAAGTTTTAGATCGTCTGGCAGTTATGTTGGAGAAAAATGCTAAGACAATGAGTGAAATTAATTCAGCAATGTCTTATCCGAAAACTGTTATGTTTATTGCTTTGGCAGTGTTTTTTGGGATGACAACTTTTCTGTTACCAACTTTTGCTGGTATTTTTGAACAAATTGGTACAGAATTACCTGCTTTTACTAAGTTTATGTTGAGTATCAGTGAGTTTTGTCGGACTTGGCCTCCAATCCCCCAAGGAGCTACAATAGCAACAATTATTGCTCTTTATATTGCCTATTCAGCAGCTTATAAAACAGACGCAGGTAGGCTGTTTTTTGACAAAATTTTTCTGAAGCTGCCTATTTTTGGAGAGATTCTGGAGAAGTCAGCGGTGGCTCGTTTTTGTATGATTTTTGGTACTTTGACTCGTTCTGGAGTACCGATGTTAAAGTCTCTAGAAATTGTGCGAAATGTGGCGGGTAATGAGGCGATCGCTCAGTCTATTGAGTATGCAAGGAGCGAAATTCAAACTGGGGGTATGCTTAGTTTAGCTTTCCAGGAGAAACAGGTTTTCCCTTCTTTGGCAGTTCAAATGATGTCTATTGGTGAGGAAACAGGTGAATTGGATGCAATGTTGATGAAGGTGGGAGCTTTTTATGAGACTGAGGTTGAGGAAGCTGTGAAGTCTTTGTCAGCGATGTTGGAACCGTTAATGATCGTGGGTATTGGTGGGATGGTAGGTTCGATTTTGATGTCTATGTATTTGCCTATGTTTGCTGTGTTTGAAAGTCTGTAGGAATTAGGGAGTAGGGAGTAGGGAGTAGGGAGTAGGGGAGTAGGGGAGTGAGGGAGTAGAGTTCTTAACAATAAGGCTGAAATAACATTCTAACTTCATTCCCTCTTCCTTCTTCCTTCTTCCCTCTTCCCTCTTCCCTCTTCCCTCTTCCTTCTTCCTTCTTCCTTCTTACCTAATATCAAAATTATTATTTATGGTTGTAAAAAAAAGGGAGTAGGGAAGTGAGGGAGTAGAGGAAGGGGAGTGAGGGAGTAGAGTTCTTAACAATAGGATATCTTCGCTTAACTGAAATAACATTCTAACTTCATTCCCTCTTCCTTCTTCCTTCTTCCCTCTTCCTTCTTACCTAATATAAAAATTATTATTATGGTTGTAAAAAAGTCAGATTATGAAGCATTGCTAGCAGAATATAGTAACTCAAGGGCTGCAATTGCACTGCTTAAACAATATAGATTATATTTAGAAATGGTGCCTAGTTTGCGTCGGCCTGAAGAGAGTTTAATTACTATTCCTTTGCCAGTTATTCGGTTAAGAAAAGATGGTTCTGAATCAGGGAAAACTGTTCCTTTATCCTGTGATTTAGGAATTTTTATGTGTGATCCAGAATGGAAAGTTAAGACTGGGATAGAAATTTTTGTTTTTATTTATCGGCCCGAAGAAGATTTTTCCGATCTACTTACTCGTTGGCGACAAACTCAGGTTTTATTAGATAGGGAATATGAGTGGGTAATGCCTCAAGGTTATAAACATATTTATTCTCAAGAGGCAGAGGAAATTTATCCTTTATTTGTTTTATTTTCCGAAACTCCAGAAAGAATTAAAAGAGGATTGATGGGAGCAAATTTACCTTTTGTAATTCAGCCAACTTATGATTCGATAGAAGTAGAAATTGAGGAATCAAATATTGAGATACAGACAATGTTATCTCAGATGGATGATGGAATTGATGATGGTTAAGAAACAGATAATGTATGATTAGGAGATCTTCTCAATTCAAACACAGATAGAACTAGAGGAACAGGAATAACTAAAACAGTATATAAGTTTGTCATTGTTCTAAATAATAGTCGCTGTCCTTCATTGTTGACTAGATCTAGAACTGGATGTCCCAGGGCGACTGATAGTCCAACTACTGTATATAAAACTGTAAGCACAAACAACAGGATAAGATATCCTATGGCAATGGGTCGGCTATTATTGAAGGGTAGTGCTTTCATCGCATAGAAGTAGAGAGCATTCTCAAAAGCTACCAAAAACAAAAGAAATTGAAAGCCGATATAAGGGAGATAATGATTTAAGAAGCTTACTTCTGGACTCCAAACAAATACAATTCTGAACCAGACGGTCAATAAAATTTCAAGTGGCAAGAAAATTGCCGAGGTAATAAAGGCATATTTTGGGGCTTTGTTTTCTCGATAGGCATCTTGAATTCTCAAAAAATTGAAAATAACATACAAGAGAAAAGGAACTTCCCAAAATGGCAAAAGCATTGCGGAAACGGTTCGACTAGGTTCATAATCCAATAAATTACAGGCATGATTAAACCCAAATAATTTGTAAATTGCTGTAGTATCGGGATCTACATTAACTAATGTTTCGGTTAAAATATATCCTACTACTAGCATCATGATTAACGCTATATAAGCGATAATCCTCAGAATTTCTGGATTAAACTTTAAAGTAAAGGCATAATTTGGTGTTTCATTATTAGTTGAATTGCCAAGACTCATATTTTTTAGTTAACCTCAATACAAGGATATTTTTAGAAGGTATCTGTAAATAAAATATTAACCTGGTATAAGGTGGATATGAAAAACGCAACATGAAAAAGCGCAGATTAATAATAGTTATAGCGCTACGCGCTAGGGAATAGGGAATAGGGAATAGGGAATAGTAGACTAATAAAGGGTTTTAGGATTTAGAAATCTCCTAACCTTAATGCGTAGCGCTATAAAGTTAATAGTTAACTGCTGTGATTCGGCGCAATCCACCAAAACTTAACATTTGAGTATCCCTTAATATTTATTTTAAAAATACCTTCTAGCGTTACGGGAAGTAACTATAAATTATAGCAGTTTTCATGTTTTTTAGAGTACAGAGATTTGAGTTTGAAGGAAGACGTTTTGTAGTCTACCTTTGTGAAAACCGCTATAAGACAAAATTATTATAGCAAATTGTGGACAAAAGTCAATTATTAAATAAGAGTATCTTGAATAAAAAATGCTGTAATATCATGTCCGGTAGCATCGTTTGTGTATAAAAATAAGTTCTAATAGGGAAAAATTCTTCTGCCTTCTGCCTTCCTTCCACTAAAGTATAAGTATTCAAGCGGACATGATATAATATCCAATTCGGATAAATATTAACTATAAAGCTATTGCAACTGGAACGGAGTGGAAGGAAGCAATTCCCTTGGGTTTAGGAGATTGATTAACTTTAGTCGTAATTGAATTCTGTTCAACCTAATTCTATATAATGCTGTTTATTCACTAAAATGACTATAAATGCAAATTTATATTAACTTAAAAATTATGAATTTTTTCTATGTTTTAATCAAAAAAAGTTGTACAGATTAACCTCTTTGAGAAGTGAATCATAAGGGAAACTGGATGATTATTCTATTAGCTTTAGGGTTCAAGGTAATGATGAGAAAAATTAGTTACAAGCAAAATTAATTTTCTGTGCTGTAGCATTACACCAGCAAAGTCAGAAATTTCAAAATGAGGGTGCAGTCATCTTTGTTTGTTAGTTTCCTGTTATCATCTCTGATTTAACTGGATACAACTTCACACCCCCTTTTTGTAGTTTCTCTAAATTTATTTAGAAGTAAATAATTTAAAGTAGTTAGAAACAAAAAATTCTTTGATAGGAATTGCTACAAAGGTTAAAGGGTTAATCGTAACAATAATTGTTCTAACGTCTGCTTTTGCTAATTTTACTATCTGTTTTGCTACCCAGTCAGCAGACATAATTCCGACGGGATTTAGATTACTTTTAAAAGGTCCTAATATTAATTTTCTAATGACACAAGGAGCATCTAATCTCCGCAAGGTAACTAAATCTCCAAGGGTTCTTTTTGTTAGTTCATAAAGAGGACTGAAAGCTGGATTAACTTCTGCTTCGGAGGTATTTACCCAGACTTCTTTACAGGCAATATCAGAATTTGTTCTGACTGTTTTGAGGAATATTTCTAACATTCGCCAGCTAGAAAATGTGTTTATTTCGTAGGATTTAGCGATCGCTTCTGCTGTCTTTTCTCCATGTACGTTAATGCCATGGTTTAGGACTAATATATCTACTTTTTCAAATAATTCTGCTAATTTTTTTTCTTGACCTATTTGCCAAGTTATGGTATTCAATTCCAAAATTTGACCAGCTATGTCTAAGGTGATGGTCTGGTCTTTGGATGTCAGAGCAATAACTTTTGCCCCTGCTTGATTAAGGTGTTTGAGGAGACTTTGGCCTAAACTGCCGGAAGCTCCTGTGACGGCGATTGTTTTACCTTTGAGGGAAAGTGCTGTACCCATGAGTTTATCTACTAAGGTGAGAGTTCCACAGAAATAGGCGTTTTGATTGTCGAAGTGGTGTCGCCAATGATAGGGACGGTTGACGAGCAAGTTTGCGGGAGGCGTTAAAAATGCACCGGGCAGATGATTAATATCTGTAAGTTGGTCAGCTCCAGGAATACCAGTAGCACGGGCGATCGCTGGAAATAAGAAAGATAGGGTATAAAGAACACCTGCCAGAGTTGCCCATTGATAGGAAGGCATCCAGACAAAAAACAAGCCCCAGAATAGGATACCAAAGGTTAACATTACCATAGATTCTGGTACATCGTGATACCAAGTAGCTTTTTGATAAGTTTCTGTACTGACAATACTCAAGTCACGACGGAAAACGCGATGATGCCAACCATGCCATTTATAGAGGGGCGTCCAAATATGAGAAACTACATGATAAAGGTCTCGTATTAGTTCGGCAAAAAGTACAGAACCGAGAACTAGAGAAATATTAATTATCCAAGGATTAAGTGGGGAAAATTGCATTAGGTGTACTACTAAATAATTACCAAAACTAAGATAAACATATTTTAGGGTAACACTATTATCAGTTATCAGTTATCAGTTATCAGTTATCAGTAATTAGTTATGAATTTACAGCAGATAAAGTAGGGACGTTTGAGCGAGAGCGGACATGTTTGCGTAGCATTCCGTCAGGAAAACGCTTGCGCGGCATGTTTGCGTAGCATTCCGTGAGGAAAACGCATTAATGCTCAAGCAACGTCCCTACTTTAGAGATAATTCTTGTTTAATCATCTGGCAAAAATCTATAAAATATTGAAAGGTTCTTAAATGTTCTGGTTCTGATTTAACTCTATTAATTAATTCATCTAAATAGGATTGACTTTGAGCATCTCTCGGATTTTTTTTACTATAGTGAGTGTTCTTAGCTGCAAATATTTCTTTGAGATATGAAAAGTGAAATTGTGCATGATTATAATCAGGACTATAATTACCCATTAATTCTGGGTTTTTGACGGATACATCATAATATTCTGCATAATCTGAAAGAGGTTTTTCTTGAGGTTGTCTAGAGTCGAACATTTTTCTATTACCTAATAGCCAAGTTTCGATACATCGGTTTTGAATAATGGAAATAGGCTCGACTTTTCCTAATTTTAAACGCAGGTCGTTTTTGACAATAAAATCTTCAATTTCTTGTTTTTTACTTGCCACTTTTTCTTCCTCAGCATCAAGACAAATTACCAGATAATTATATTTGTCTGTTTCTTGAATTTTTTTAATGGCATCGGGAATATATTCGTGAATAATTGAAGGATAACCATTAGCGCTAACTAAACAGTAATTATTATGATTAGCTTGATGATAAAGTTTGACTTTTGTTAGTTCTGGGAGAAGATGTTTCAGCCAAGATTCATAAATTTTTTTCTCTGTACTTCTGCCTTCTAAAAGGAAATAAATATTCATTCTGCTTCTACCTCTTCGGGAGATTCTTCGAGGATGTTAATTAGGTCGATAAAACCTTGATGTCGAGATTGGGAAATTCCTAATTCTTCAGGTTGTTTAACTGTTACGATGTTGCCTTGGCGAGTGACAATTTTCCAATATTTATTTCCGATATTATTGATAATGTATGGATGGTGACTGGTAATAATAAATTGTAGTCTAGGATTTTCTAAGATTAAATCCGTGACACTATCAAGACAATTTACTCCCAAACTATTTTCAAATTCATCAATTAATATTACGCTCCCTTCTGGAGATAAATATAATTCACTAATGTGCATCAATGTTTTGAACATTCCTGAAGAAATATTTGGTGGTAAAATCAAATTAGATACTCCTTTTTCTTTTAAAAAAAAGGCTGTAGCATCTTTGAAAATATCAGTTAATGGTTCAGGAGTATTGTCAGTGAATAGGGGTTCTATTTTAATATCTTCTACTGTGTCAAATATTTCCATAAATTTATCTTTGATTTTGTGAAAAGTTTCTGGTAAATATTGATAAACTAGAGATAACTTCGTAAAACTAGGAAGGTCGCTTTCTTGAATTTCAGTTAAAGAGCTATTTTTATATTTTGCTAAGATAGAAAGAGGTATTCTCCAAAAATTTTTTAAAGCTTCACCTATATTTGTATATAAAATATTATTAAACTCTTCCTTTACAGGATTAACATCTTCTTCTTGATTTAGCAATTCAACTGTACTTTGAAATGGAGATAATTTTGGAATTGGGCTACCTTTAAATATAATTTTTTCTGAGTCTCTTTCAACTATAATTTCCTCATTTTTCAAGAGTTTTTCATAGATAATTTTAAACCTAGACTGTTTCTCATAATCTTTTATTATTATCCACAACCCTTCTATAGCTTCAAATTTTCCTTGCCAACGATATGATATATTATCTTTGCTTAGAAAAGTCACATCCCAAGATACTCCACAGAATGAGCCACCATTAGCAATTTCCTTGAGAGCTAAAATTGAACGAATTATTTGAGTTTTTCCTGCACCAGAAACACCAACCAATAAGTTAAGATTAGGCGAAAATTCAATGGGTTTGAGATACCAAGATTGTCCGCGATCGCCAAATTCTAATTTTTGGATTTTCATTTTTCATCTATCTAAAATTATTCTAGAAATCATATCACTTTGAATACCTCTCCCCCAACCCCTCTCCTGGGAGGAGAGGGGAGAATATTTCTCCCCCTTCCCTTGCAGGGAAGGGGGTTGGGGGGTTAGGTTTTTAGCCAACATTACTTACTCAAATTTCACAAATATTTCCACAGTTTTATTTGGTTCTAAATCTATATATCGGGCACGAATAGTAGAATTTGATTTAACAGGAATAAAGCTAGTCATACTGCCTAAAGAAAGTAAATCTCCTTTTTTTAATTCTTTTCCTTCTGCTTGCAAAGAATCTTTAATCCACAACACAACATTTAAGGGATTTCCTAATAAACCACTACCATTTCCTGATGCTAATACCTTGCCATTGTCGTCTAACATTTCTATCTGTAAATTTTTCAAACGATTTTCCCATTCATCAGTATCAGCTACAGAAATAGGTTGACCTAAAATTCCTGTTCTTGCTCCAACATTAATTGCTAAAAGAGCGGGAGCATCTATTTTTATATCTTCGCTATAAACTAAATCTCCTAATTCAATAAATGGGATAACTGCATCTAAATATTTCAAGGTTTCTCTAGGAGTTTTAGCATTATTAATTTCTGCACTTCCTACCCTCATAATTAAGTCGCCTTCTCCAATAGGGCGACTGCCAAATTTAGCAGAAATAATACTACCATTTTCCAATAACATTTTTTCTAGAAAAACACCCCGCAAAGGTTGAGAAACGTTGAAACTTTCTTGAGCTTTTTGATTAGTTAATCCCGCTTTATAACCAACTACCGGACCGAGACTTTTACTAATTTCTCCTACAAACAGATTTTGAATTTTTTGTGCTTGGGGTAAAGTTAGATTTACTGTTGTTTTGACTGGAGTTTTTTGGAGGTAATTTTCTACTAGATTTTCTACGAACTGGGAATTATTATCTGGAGTAACTGTAGATGTATAATTTTTGTCAGAAGTTTCTGTTTCTGGTGGGGTTTTTGATGTTTCAAAAGTGCAAGCTGACAGTAATGAGATTAAGAGTAAAATCAGATATTTAGATATGTGCATAATTTTGATTTTTTAATAAGATTTTGTTAGTCTTTTTTCCATGAACCAGGTTACTAAACTAACGATAATAGCAACATTAGTAAGCAAACTAAAAATATCTAAAATTGCTGATTTTTTTAACATATAATGTATATCTTCTAAAACATTCTCAATAGGAGTTGTTTCCCACCAATCTGCAAAACGTCTAATTAATCTAGTTTGTTTTTCAGGATTTTCTTTCTTTTCGTACAATAAAGAAGTAGTAAATTCAAAATTAATGCTTTCTAATTTAACCGAAAATTCCTGAGTATAAGTAGTAGCTTCCCATTGATTTTTTTCATTTCGTTTATAGCATTCAATACATATATTTTCTGAGTCAATAAGAACATATTCTTTGAGACTTTCTATCTGACAATAATGTTCAAGTTTTTTACCCCGGTCTAATGCTTCCGTACTTGGTGATAAAACTTCTACAATTAAACAGGGATAATAGATAATATTTCTAGATTCTCCATCTCGTGGGTCGCAACTCACAACTACATCGGGATAGAAAAAAAGACTATTAGTGGAAACAGCGACTTTAGTATCAGCCATTTCGACTTTACAGTTTTTTCCTGGCAGGTGACTTTTGAGAGCAGAAACTAAGTTGATGACAATATTATTATGAGGAAAAGTTTCTCTGGTCATCCCATAAACTTCCCCATTGATATATTCATATTTTATGGGTTGCTGTTGTTCCCATGCTAGATATTGTTCTGGAGTCATACTTTGAGTTTGTTCAGTCATAAGAATTAATCATTAGTTTTCAAGAAATTTTGTTAGTTTTTCTCCCATTGAGAACAATCAGGAGGATTTTCCGGATCGGAATCTTTATCTTGTTCAATTTCCTTTATTCTATCTTGGTTAGCTTGCTTATTTTCAGGAATCCATTGAAATGTAAATTTTGTAGTGTCTATTCTTTTTTCAGATATTGTGTCTATATTATCTTCAAATAGTGTGTCTATATTATTTTCTTGTATTGTACTTTTTACATAAGTTGCTTCCTTCCAATTACAGGCTAATTTTATTTGCGTATTACTCAGGTTTTTTGCATTAAAAAGGTAAGCTCCACGGAGGTTAGCTCCATTGAGGTTAGCTAAATCGAATTCAGCTTCACTGAGGTTAGCTCCACTAAGGTCAGCTTTAGTAAACTTAATTCCAATCATGTTAGCTTGACTAAGGTTAGCTCCATTCAGGTAAGCTTCATTGAGGTCAGCTCCAATGAAGAAAACTTTACTGAGATTAGCCAAAACCAGGTTAGCATTAGCCAGTTTATTTCTACTGAGAATAGCTTCACTGAGGTTAGCTTGAAATAGTATAGCTCCACTGAGGTTAGCGTCATGGAGATTAGTTTTATTAAGTTGTAGACCAGATAAAGAAAATCCTTTTTTATGTAATCCTTCTACTGCACTTTTCACAACCCCAGATTTATCCCCTTGACCTTCATTAATAATACTCCAGGTAGAAAAATGTTTTTCTTCTTTTCGTTCTTGACGCTCCGTGAACCAGGTAACTAAACTAACAATAAGAGCAAGATTAGTAAGCAAACTAACAACATCTAAAATTGCCAAATTTTTTAACAGATAGTCTATATCTTCTAAAAACTTCTCAACAGGAGTTGTTTCCCACCAATCTGCAAAACGTCTGATTAATCTAGTTTGTTTTTCGGGAGTTTGTTTTTCGGGAGTTTCTTTGTCAGGATATTCAATGTTTGGAGGAAAATAAAAACCAAGTTGTCTAAGGTTTTCTATTCTCTCCTCTAATTTCTTGTTCGTTGATGTTTGTTTTCTATTCTTTGTCATTGTCTTTATCCTTGATATACTAATCCTAAAATTATTTAAGATAGCTATACCAATTTTGTAAGCATTCCGCAGAAAATGCTTACCCAATTTTTAATTCTCAAGAAAGTTTTGTCAGTCTTTATTCCCATATAGAACAATTAGGAGGATTTTGAGGGTCAGAATCTTTATCTTGTTCAATTTCCTTTATTCTCTCTTCGTTAGCTTGCTTATCTTCAGGAACCCATTCGTAGTCAACATACAGTTCAGTTATCTCTTCAACCATTTTACTCTTTACATAAACTGCCCCTTTCCAATTGCAGGCTAATTTTATTTGTGCATTAGTAAATTTTGCATCAAAAAGATTAGCTCCATCCAGATTAGCTTGACTGAGGTTAGCTTGACTGAGTTTAGCTTCATCCAAGATAGCATTACTAAGGTTAGCTAGCCTGAGATCGGCTTTACTAAGGTTGGCGCTAATGAGAATAGCTTCACTCAGGTTGGTGTTAATGAGATTAGCTTCACTAAGCTCAGTGTCAACAAGATTAGCTTGACTGAGTTCAGCCCCACCAAGGTAAGTTTTATTAAGCGTCAAACCGTCTAAGGTAAACTTATTTTTGTGTAATCGTTCTACTGCTTTTTTCACAACCCCAGACTTATCCCCTTGACCGCCATTAATAATACTCCAGGTAGCAAAAAACTTTTCTTCTTTTCGTTCTTCTCTGCCCGTGAACCAGCCAACTAAACTAAGGATAAGAGTAATATTGGCAAGCAAAGCCACAACATTGAAAACTGCCAAATTTGCTAAAAAATAATCTATATCTTCTATAAATTTCTCAATAGGAGTTGTTTCCCACCAATCTGCAAAACGTCTAATTAATCTGGTTTCTTGTTCAGGAGTTTCTGTGTCAGAAGATTCAATGTCTTGATCAGAAGAAAAATCTTGTTGTTCCAGATTTTCTATTGTATCCTTTTTAATATTTATTTTTTTCGAGAAAACTACATTTTCATACAATAAAGAACTGGTTAATTCAAAATTAATACTTTCTAATTTAACCGAAAATTCCTGTTGACTATATGCTATTTTATGAAGAGGATAAATTGTGAGTTCCCATTTGTTTTTTTCATTGAATTGATAACATTCTATACATATCTTTTCTGAGTCAATAAGAATGTATTCTTTGAGAGTTTCTATCTGACGATAATGTTCAAATTTTTTACTTCTGTCAAAAGCTTCTGTACTTGATGATAAAACTTCTACAATTAAACAAGGATAATAGAAAATATCTCTAGATTCTCGATCTCGTCGATCGCAACTCACAACTACATCGGGGTAGAAAAAATGATCGTTGGTGGCAGCGCCGACTTTGGTATCTGCGGTTTGGACTTTACAGCTTTTTCCTTGCAGGTTACTTTTCAGAGCAGAAGCTAAGTTGAGGGCAATGTCATTATGAGAAAGAGTTTCTCTGGTCATCCTGTATACTTCCCCATTAACATATTCATATTTCATGGGTTGCTGTTCTTCCCATGCTAAATATTCTTCTGGAGTCATCCTTTTAATTTGCAGTTGGGTAGTCATTTCAGTTATCAGTTATCTATCAGTTATCAGTTATATCAGTTATTAGTTATCAGTTTCAAGGGTATTAAGGAAAATTAATTGTGCTCCCTCCCCAACGAATCAGCACAAGCAGAATTACTTTTTTGCTAATTTTAGCTTGCGTTAATGTTAATTATTCTTATGTTTTCTTCTCCCCCACTCCCCTACTCAACAAAATGTATAAAAGTTTTTGAGAAATGGTATTACTCCCCACTCCTGACTCCTACAAAATTTTCGTGGTTTACTCAACTGAAAAACCCTGTAAAATCTCTCAAATTAGACTTTTGACTTGTTAATTTTGACTTTTAACTTTCTCAACTGCTGACCACTTCTTTAATATCCAATTTACAACCGACAAGATTTCCGTTCCCTGGTTTCTTCAATATGTTGCCAACCATAGGAAAAATGACTAATAGCATTAATTTGAGGAGTTGCTTTCCTAATAGCTTGCATTTGTATTTCCAAAGAAGGGCGATTTTTAAAAGGTTCCCCCCAAACACCAGCGATCGCCGGAATAATCTTCACCCCCTCAGACGCCATACTTACAACTCTCTCCACTCTAGAAACAATACAACTAGGATCATTATCGCCACAAGCTCCATAAGACATAGGATGCCATTCCATCGAAGCTGAAAATTGATCCCAAGGTTGGAGACGGGAGTCAAACCCATTATCCCGTATTCTCATATTGCCACCGGGAAAAAACACCGCACCTGTAGACAAACCTTTTTGTTGCACTGGTTTAGCTGCCAAGTTGACAAAATCCAGTATTCCTTGAGCAGCATGAGCAACACTCAATTCCCAAACTTGTTGACCAGAACCTCCTTTTGGTATTATGTAAGCAAGAGAAGCAGTTTTATTAGGAGCAGGGGAAAAGAAACTTTGCCATTTAGGAGTTCCCCTCCTAGAAACTTCAGCAATATCTCCAGACGTGACATATCCTTTGTCTAAAAATCTTCTCAGTAGCTCTCTTCCAGCTTCATTTTCAGCACGTTCCAATAGAGCTTTCCTAGAAGCTTCGCCATATATCCATAAATCTTTTACCTGATCCGCTACAGAGTCAGGTCCTACACCACGCAAATAACGAACATAGTCAAATAAAACTCCTTGGGGTTGGCGTTTGAGTACTTCCTTTACCATAACTGCATAATCTTGACGTGCTTCAGGGCTGTAAGGATCGACAAAGGTATGAAAAGCATGACTCGCACCTAACTGGCCATGTAAACTGACGTTATCTGGAATTACTTGAAGAGTTGTTTGACCTCTACCATTACGCGCTAAAGCTTGTTGACGGTTAGGTAGTTGGGAATAGGTATACCCGAAGTTCATGGTAAATACCCAGCCATAAGCTCGCAAACCTCTCTCTTTTGCTTTTCTCAGACTATCAGCTAATAGATCGACATTTTCATAACCAGGTACGCGCAGTACAGACGGCCAAACTGTGGGGTTATTTGCTGCGGGTAGAAGCACTTGTCCGTCAAAGAAGGCTTCTATGTATACTTGGTTATAGCCTTGATTTACAACTTTATCAAGTATCCTGTCAATTTCTCCTGGTCTAGCATCACAAGGATATATTCGTAACCAAATACCTTGAGTTCTCGGCCAATTTCTGAGACGACAATTACCAACAACTCTACTATGTTGAATATGAATATCTTGATATTGTTTTTCTGCATTTTTATCTCCTTTTAAGGATGCTAGACGCAGATTTTCTTTTTCGGCGATCGCTTCTGGTGATAACCGACAATAAATGTCTGTTTGTGCTTGTGCTTGTGCTTTTGTCGGAAACCATAGCCAGGAATTTACTGCCAGACTAAATAAAATAGTTGCCAAACTATTTATATAGAAACAGTTTCTAGTTTTAATTTTTGTCAAAGCAGTAGAAGATTTTTGCATAATATTTAGTAGTTAGTAGGAATAGAATTGATTTTTTTTGTAGAGATTTTCTTTTCTCAAAATAAACTTAAAAACTATAGTTATATTGTGTCCGGTTAAGCAGTTATAATTATAGTTTGTAGTAGAGCTTGATCAATATCTATAGTTCGGGCTAGAGCAATTCTACAAACAAAAACTTTTTTTATCGCTGATGATCCGGACATAATATTATTTACTGATTATATAATCATCATAAAATTATTATTATATCAGGATATTTTAAATGATAAAATGGCAATAAAATCTAGTTAAACAGCCATAATTATAATAAACAGGACTTACGCATAACCACCACATCTTGTAGGGGTGATTCGCGTTTGCGCAGCATTCCGGAGGAAATCACCCCTACAGATAGGGTGTAATTTGATATTTTGCGTAAGTCCTGATCAATTATTTTTCGTAGTTTATGGCTAGTTCAACTAGAACAGAGTAATTATAGATATTACTGAGATTTTTAGATAATTTAGAGAATAAATATTCCTAGGAAAAAATAAGTCAGAAATTACTTCTAACTTCTGACTTGTGTGTAGCGCTATACTCCACGTTTTAAGGCAAGTTCTACTTGTCTAAACTCTTGTTCTAAACGTTTCTTTAATTTCTCAGGTACAGGACGATTTGGATAAGAACTATAATGTCCTGCTAAAGAATTTAGAGCAGTTCGCATTGTGGTAAATGATGGTAAATTAGCTGTAGAATTATCACGACGATAGCGAGAGGCATAGTCATTAATTATTTGACGTGCTATTGCTTGAGCTTCACTTTTAGCTTCTGTATTTTCTGGTAACTCAATAGCTGTTCTTAAGCTGTTGATTAAGCTTAATGTATCTTCGGAATAATTTCCACTTAAAGTTGAGGGGTTATTAGAACACCCCATCAAACCTATTACACAAACAAAAACTAAGGCTAGCAGACGAGAAATAAAACGTTTCATGGAACTTTCTTTTTTACTATGTTATCTGACTTATATGGATTATCCCATAGTTTGATTTGACTTGGGATTTTAGTATACAAGACTTATGCAGAACCACCGTATTTAGTAGTGGTGAGGCCGTTAACCCCTACAGATGGTGTGTGATTTAATATTTTGGGTAAGTCCTGACTTATAGTTACTAGAAAAAATACCTCATATCACAGTTTTTATTTTTTGTCAAATTAAGGTAATATTGAATGGAGTTAATTAGTCAAAACTTACGCAGAATCACCATTTGTAGTGGCGAGTCGCGACTAGCTAGGGCAAAACTACGTTAACGCCACTATAGCACTACGAATTCAGGTTAGGACAGTTATAAATCATGGAACCCTTTAACAGTATACTGTTCCCTGTTCCCTCTCTTGGTGCGCGTTCCCTCTCTTGGTCAGCATTCCCTTGCGCCTGTCGGCGGCGCGGGGTCTGACCGCTTGCGACTGTCGTCGTCGCGGGGTCGCACCGCTATTCCCTATTCCCTAGCGCTATACTTAATTACAGCGCTTTTCAAATTGATGAACCACATTGCTATAACCAAAAAATTGTACGGACGTTCCATGGAACGTCCCTACTCCCCTACTCCCTACTCCCTATTCCCTATTCCCTAAAAATCAAAGAAATAACTAATCTTCCCCGACTGTACTGAAAGAATTTGAGTATCCTCTAACCACTGACCATCAAAACACCCTAAATGAGTAGTAGTAATCAAAGTTTGAAAACGGTTAGTAATTGCTTCTAACAATTGATTTTGTCGATGCAAATCTAATTCTGCCAAAACATCATCCAACAATAACAATGGTGGTTCCTGTACCACCTGCTCAATAAGCTGTAATTCAGCTAACTTCAAAGCTAATACCAACGTCCGTTGCTGCCCCTGAGAACCATATTGTCGTGCTGGAGTATCATTAATAGTAAAATTTACATCATCCCGATGGGGACCTACTACCGTAGTTCCTTGATATTGTTCGGCGATCGCTCGTGCCTTGATTTTCTCTAAAAAAGCTTGACGTACTCCCTCCAAACTATCCTGTATAATTAACTCTTTGCTATCAACAGTTACATTTGCTAAATATTCCATCTGCAAAACTTCTTTACTCCCACTAATAGCACGGTGCCATTCACTTGCTAACGGTGCTAACCTTTGCAAAACCCGTTCTCGTCGCCGAATTACTCGCGCTCCAGTAGTTGCTAACTGAGCATCCCACAAAGCTAACTCTTGAGCAGGAATAGAATATAACGAACCCTGACTTTCTGCTGCTATCTTTTGCTGACGAATTTTCTTTAACAAAGCATTGCGCTGACGGAGAACTTGATTATATTGTTGGAGAATGTGAGCGTATACAGGTTCCAGTTGCACCAACAGTCGGTCTAACCAATTACGTCGTACTTCCGGTCCACCTCTGACTAAATCTAAATCTAGACTAGAAAACTGCACCACATTCAGAATACTTAAAAAGTCTAAATGGCGACGTAAAGTTTCACCGTTAACTGCTACAGTACGTCTACCTTGACTCCGCAAAGTTAGGGTTAAGTCAATATTTCCCAGTTGTCTTTCTAAAGATGCTTGAATTTGACCTGCTGGTTTGTTATTTAGGATTAAGTCGCGATCGCGAATTGCTCGGTGAGACTTAAGAGTAGAAAGTAACTCTACTGACTCTAGGAGATTAGATTTACCTTGAGCATTATCTCCCACCAAAATTGTTTTGGCAGCATCAAATTTAACTTGTTGGTCTCGATAGTTCCGAAACTGTCGTAAATGTAAATGTCTCAGGTACATACTTTAGAAGAAAGAGGGAAAAAGAGGAATTGATTATTTTAAATTACCCTAATTTGAGTAACTTTGTGTATTAGTTTTTTAGTTTTTATGTTGTTATTAATTCATCAAATTTTACAGAAATAGTAGTAATATAATTTCTGGATGATTAACGATGATTTTTGTTAGTAGTTGGGCTTTAGCCCGAACTATAGATAGCTAATCCCTACTAATAACTCTAATTATAACTATTTAACCAGACATGATATAATATGAGATATTAATAAATATTTGCCTATTTAATATCCTAGTTTTGTCGAGGAATTTGTTAGAATAAATCTCATGTTTTTTGTTGTCTTTATAATAGTAAAATACGCCGTTTATTGAGTAATATTTGTTCGCTGTTCATTGGTTTTTATGATGTAATTTTTTCAAGGTAGTATAATTATAATATAGTATCTTAGAAATACTGCTACTTTCAAAAGGAGGTTAAATTCTATGCCTGTAGACATCTTTGTTGCTGGTGCTAAATTTGTTTCCGCAGCTTTCCAAGGTGCTTTGAATGGATTGACTAAAGGGTTCACAGAAGCAAAAGCCAAGCAATGGGGCGAATCGAAAAAAAAGCAATCGTCTAATTCGAGTGCTATTGTGCAGCAAACTAAGGAACAAGCGCAATGGATACAAGCACAATCTGAATATCTCAAGCGACGAGAGGAGAGGGAGACACGGTTAGAAAAGCTGCAAGTAGAACAACAGAAGTTACAAGCTTATATTGCTGGAGAGCAAGCACAACGAGAGGAACGCGCTCTCCAACTCAAAGAAAATGAATTGGAACTACAAGCTAATATCGCAGCAGGTCAAGCACAACGAGAGGAACGCGCTCTCCAACTCAAAAAGGAAGAGTTACAAATTCAGCAACAAGATTTGCTGGAGCGGCGCGAACTTGCTTGCTTGCAACGGGAGTTGATGCGGGAGTTGCACGCTCAGACAGTTGAGGTGAAACTGACAGAAATTCAAACGATTTGGGATTTGGAGAATTGGTTCTCTAAATTGAGTCGCCAGGAAACGGAGGATATTTTGCGCAAGGGGCAGCAGCAATATCGGTTGTTAGTGCTGGCGTCGCCTCCAGATGTCAGCGAAGATTGCCCCCCGTCTTTTCGCAACAACTTGAAAATCGAAATCCAGAGCAAGTTAAGGGAGTTTCTGCATCAAAATTATCCTTTGAATCCAGGGGCGGGCAATTTCTCACTTTGTCCGGTGGAGTTTTACGGGGATTATTTTAAAGAACCGATTTCCGATATTCGGGTGAAGCAGTTACAGAAGTTGTTAGCACCGGTGCCGACGGTGGTGCTTTACTGCCAGATTAGCGATCGCGAGGTTAATTTTAATCTTGGGTATTGGGGATTGCACGATGATGATGTTTCTTTGTTACCGACGCAGACGTGGGATTGGGAAGAGGCGCAGGAAAAGTTAGAGAAAACGGGTTTTGACGAAAAGAAGAGTTTGCGAATTATTCGGCAGATTATTGTGATGGTTCATAAGTTGTTGGCAGCGTTTGTGGTGGATTTATATTATCTCAATCTTGATGCGACGGCGAGTTACGAACCGCGTTTGTTTGAGTTGGAGGAGGAGTTTGCGTGGCAATGGTTTCCCCAGAAATTGGTGAAGGATTATATTGAGATGTTACGGCAGGTGCAACAACAGCTTTATCGACAAAATCACGATATTAACCAGGAAAATATTTATCAACCTCAAACAGAGATGGGTAAAAAACTATGGGAAATTAGTTCTCGATCGCTGACCAAGCAATCTAAATTACTAACTTTGGATGAAATAAATGAAGAGATATCAGAAAGTCGGGGTGAAAGGGATTGAATTTGACCAAAACTTACATAGATTCTGGGGTGCTTATTGCAGCATTTAGAGGCATAACCCCCACAAGAATAAAAGCAACAAAAATTCTTGATGACCCCCAACGAGAATATGCTACTAGCTTGTTTGTAAAATTAGAAGTATTACCCAAAGCTATCTATAATAAACAAGTAGCAGAAGTTGATTTTTATGAGACTTTTTTTGCAGGTTGTACTATCTGGGCAAACGAACTAGAAAAAATTGTAGAATCTGCACAAAAATTAGCTTCTGATTTTGGTTTAGGAGCAATAGATGCTCTTCACGTTGCTGCTGCTATTTCTGTAAATTCGGATCAATTTATAACAACAGAAAAACCAAGTAAACCCATGCATCGAGTTACTCAAATTCAGGTAATTTCAATTTATTAATAATAGCAATGACGAAATATTTTCAGCCCCCACCATCTCAGTATTTTTGTATCGGGACTTAGGCATAACTGGCATATATAGCAGGGGTTAACGGCCGTTAACCCCTACAGACGGTGGATGGTTCTATACTTTGTATAAGTCCTGTGTATTTGAGCCACGGGAGTAGGAGCATCTTGCTCCCGTGTCAGCCATTCTTATCTAATGATTCCTCATTCCTTTTCACTTACAGCAGTTTTCATTTGAGTAGCCCACAGTAGGGACGTTCCATGGAAAGTCCCTACAAGGTTTTGGTTGTGACGATGTGGTTTATCAATCTGAAAAGCGCTGTAAAGTATATTTAGAGTCAATTACTATAACGTTGTAGTTTTTGCATATAAAAGACCAATTATAAGTATACTAAATTTATCAAATATTTTCCTAGATTACTTTTGTTATGAAAATAATATTTTTTGGCACACCCCTATTTGCTGTTCCTACTCTAGAAAAATTATTAGCTGACCCAGAAATAGAGGTTGCAGCAGTTGTCACCCAACCCGATAAAAGACGGGGGCGTGGCAATAAACTGATTCCATCTCCAGTTAAGTCAATAGCTCTCACCCATAATATCCCTGTCTGGCAACCGCGTCGAGTTAAAAAAAATGCTGAAACTCTTAACTTATTAAAACAAGCAGATGCAGATGTATTTGTTGTAGTTGCTTATGGACAAATCTTGTCTGCTGAAATTTTGGAGATGCCAAAGTTAGGTTGTGTGAATGTTCATGGTTCGATTTTGCCAAAATATCGTGGTGCTGCTCCTATTCAGTGGTCTATTTATCATGGCGAAGCAGAAACGGGTAATACTACGATGTTGATGGATGTGGGAATGGATACTGGTCCAATGTTATTGAAGAGTGTAACTCCTATTGGTTTGTTGGATAATGCTGTATCCATAGCGGAAATTTTGGCAAAGGATGGAGCAGATTTATTAGTGGAAACTTTGCGGAAGTTGGAGGAAAGAGAAATTGAACCTATTCCTCAAGATGATTCTCTGGCAACTTACGCTCCACTGATTCAAAATTCTGATTATGAAATTGATTGGTCAAAAAGTGCTTGGGATATTCACAACCAAGTCAGAGGATTTTTCCCTAATTGTTTCACCACTTTTCGGGGTCAGTCTTTGAAGGTAATGGCAACTGTACCTGTGGGAACTGAATATTGGTCGGAGTTGCCTCCGGAATTACAGAAATTGGAGAAGGTTTTGTCTTCCGAGTCTGAGGTTGTGGGAAATATTGGGGAGGTTGTCAAAGTAATTAAGGGTTTAGGAGTTGTGGTGCAAACTGGTGCGGGTTGGTTATTGTTGTGGCAAGTACAGTTGGCCGGAAAGAAGGCTGTTTCTGGTTGGGATTTTGCTAATGGTACTCGTTTGGCAGTCGGGGAAGTTATAGCAGTTGAAACAAAGGGTACGGAGATTAACTCAATAGACATCTCCAGAAAAGAGGGAATAGGGAGAAGTAATTGATAATTGATGGATAATAATTGATTTCATTTTGGATTTTTGGAGATGTCTAATAGTGGTATTTAGACATTTTGGTAGTGCGTCAGTAAAGTGTGGGATAAGTAATTAAGTCGTTCCAACTCCAAGGAGCGATATAGCTGCCGCACTTGCTCCGCCAACGCATTTCTCAGCTCTTTGCGCAGCAGTATTTTCTTTGCGACTATGAACCCAAATCCAATTAAAGTAGGCGATATAGCTGCCGCACTTGCTCCGCCAACGCCAACCTTACTGTTACCTCAGTTTGTTGCCAGAGCTTGCCAAATTTATTCTGTCGGCGATGCCATCGACCGATCTGCTGTCTGATAATTCCATTTGTGCGTTCCAATTGCTGTGTATGGTCTTTACCAATAATGTGTTCTACTTCTGGGGGGAAGACTCGTTCATACCCTCCCCAATCATCAGTATGCCTTTTTTACAGCTAGTTTTCCCTTCTGTGTTGACGTTGGCGGAGGCTAGCGGCAGCTATATCAATTCCGTATCGGAACTGGTCAGTATGTTTACCTACTCTAGCACTCAGAATTAATCCACTGGATGAAGCTTGGGTCATGCCAACCCAACAATCCTCTTCTGTCAATTCCTGATACTGGCACTGTTTTTGTTTTTTTGGACGAATGACCAAAACTCATCACTGCTGATTTGTGAGGTATTGATATTCTGGACATGAGCATTATGAATCATTTGTCCTTTTTCAGAGGCAGCTCTCACCAAACTAACTACCGTATTATAGGCCAAATTCACTGTTCGACTAATCCCTCTTGAACTATTGCCCTCAACGTGATGTAGAACCATGCGCATTTGTTCAGGTTGAATTTTTCTACGATAGCAGAGAGTGTCAAAAGTATCGGTGTTTGCGCAGCATTCCGCAGGAAAAGTTTCTAGGCATTCAGGACAATAATATCGTTGACTCCCTTTACTGGTCTTTCCATGTTTATGAGTTTTCTGATGGCCACATAGAGGACATTCCATGATAATAGAAAGTATTTAAGGACAACGATTATATTGCCATTCCTACACTTTCTTGATGCACTACCGACATTTTTTGGCATAAAAACTGCTTCAAAGTCAGTCTAGACAAGGGAATTACATCAACGCCCTAAAAATCGCTAAAACCCTTGCTTATAAAGGATTTATACCTTTTAGACGTAAAAACCTCTCTCTATCTATCTTTGAGCTTATTTTCTACTGCTATTTTATGTAATTCCCGATAGACATCTCCGATATAATTCCCATTTATCCTGACTCCTGAATTCTGAGTTCTGACCCAAAAATCAGGTCAATAACCTCCCCTTGGATAGAAAATGACAAGAATAAACTTCAGTCTTTCAAGCTTATGGCTTCAGGTGGGTACTGATAATTGATAACTGGTATTAGGTTTATCGTTGTCTTTAACTTTCCATATTTCTTGTGGTAAATTAATAATGTCTTCCAAAATCGAAGAAATATTCACAGGGGCCTAATTGTATAATCTGGTATTGTTCCTTTTGGCAAGATATTGACCAGAAAAAAGGTATCAAGCCTCCCCCTTTTAAGGAAATAAAAAAGAAAATTCAGTATTTCAAGCCTCCTACTGAAGTAGGAGGTACTGATAAATGATAACTGAAATGACACCTCAAAAAAGAATCGGAATTAATTTAGACTATGTTGACACTTTTACAAACATCAAATTCTTCAGCTATATACTCACTTCCTTGGCTCCAACAGGGAGGACTTTTAGCGTTCGGAATAGTTTTAGGATTATTTATATACATGGTACTATTTTCCGCGCTTAAGTCTTTATTTCGCCGTTCAAATAATGAAATAGGTATTTTAACTGTAAACATTTTGCAAATTCCTCTACTAATACTTTTTGTACTAACTGCTCTCAAAGTATTAATTTACAGTTTAAATTTGTTGGAAAATTTCCCTTTCATTGAAAGATTATTAACAGCCGGAATTGTTGCTGTCACCACTTATTTGATCAATCAGTTATTTACTCAAGTAATTGCTTATTCTCTCAGTAAATATGCAGAAAAAACAGAAGCAGACTGGGATGATGTCTTAGTTCCCTTGATTAAAAATACCCTACCAATTCTCATTTACTTGATAGGAGGTTTTTTATTCCTTCAATCATTAGGAATAGATTTAAGTGGGTTATGGGTAGCATTTGGTGGTATGACATTTGTACTAGGTTTTGCACTGAGGGATATTTTATCTAACTTCTTTAGTGGTTTGGTATTATTAGTAGATACACCATTTCAATTTGGTGATGTTGTGGCTTTACAAGATGGCACAATTGCTGTAATTAAATCTATTGGGATTAGGTTAACAACTTTATATTTAATTGACAGTCATTGCGATTTGTTAGTACCTAATGCTGCTTTAGAAAGTCAAAAATTGGTTAATTTTAGTCGTCCTAATTCTAGCTATTATTATACAATTATTGTACCAATTAGAGCCGATAGCGACCCCAATCAAGCTATCAAAATTATTGAAGAAGTGATTTT
>JBCDJM010000019.1:0-46753 GCA_038747755.1 Cyanobacteria bacterium P01_H01_bin.35 | reverse complement strand
GCAATTCCCCAACTTCTCAAAGTTTTATCCCTCTCTGGTTGTCTAGTTACTATTGATGCTATGGGATGCCAAAAAGAAATTGTTAAACAAATTACAGAACAACAAGCTGACTATGTAATTACTTTGAAAAAAAATCAAGGTTATTTTTATATGCATAGTGGAAAAATTGCTGAATAAATTATCTAAAAATACAGGAAAAGAAAGTACACAAAGTAATTATTGTAAACCAGAATTATCTCATAATCGTCAGGAATATTGATACTATTATATGGCAAGTAATATTGCTAAACAAGTAGATCTATTTGGGGAATGGAAAAATCTCAAATCAATTAGCTTCGTTGATTATTTCCGGTCTGAAAAAGATGAAAAAAGAACTTGTGAACGAAGATATTACATTAGTAGTTTATCAAATAATGCAGAAATTTTAGCTGAAGCTATTCGTGGTCATTGGGGAATTGAAAACCAATCAAACTGGGTTCTGGATGTTCAATTCCAAGAAGATAATTCAAGAATCAGAACAGATAATGCTCCTGAAAATTTGGCAGTAATTAGACAAAGAGCTTTAAATTTCTTAAATCAAGAAAAAGCTGTAAAAACTGGAATAAAAAATAAACGAAAAAAAGCTGGATGGAAGAACAATTACCTCCTCAAAGTTTTATTCAGCTCAGAATAAATTCTGAACATAAATAAGTGAAAATATCTGGTAATGGAATTTTATTCTCCTACTGCACAGGAGAATCATTATTGATTTTACTTTGATTATTAAAAAGTGATTGCAGATAGTGATATCACCCATAAATACTCCATTATCATTTCCATTTTAATTGAAAAATAAATCAACGCTATGTGTTGGTATGGGTGAGCTTCGCTCACCCATACCAACAACAATAATACTACATTTAGCATACAAAATGTAGCATCAAAAAAGGAGTCAGGAGTCAGAATTTCCTACGGAATGCTCCGCAAACAGGAGAAAATCATAGTGGTAACTTATGACTAAACAATCAAGTAAGTATTTATGCTTAACCCACATTCCGCACGACAAAATGTAGTACATAAAGAAGGGAAAACTTGAGTAAGTATTTAGACTTATAGTATGGGGTAGGGAGCGATATAGCTGCCGCTAGGCTCCGCCAACGCAAATTAATAGAATGGTATCAGTTTCCAGAACTCACCAATAGACGAATTCAAAAAGAGCCAAAGTCTCTCTATCACCTGACTACTCCGTTTTTAATAATTGCCAAGTGCTTTTATTTTACAGTATTATTCAATTGTTGATTATTTTAGCGCTTTACCTGTTTGGGTCTCAAGTTTCTCAATTGAGCAGATAGTATCTTTGACAACTTGGAGGAAAAAACTTTAATAATTCTAAACGTTCTGGAGTTAAATTAGATATGCTCTTAACTCCAGAATTAATCAATAAATGAATCGACTGAAAACATTGAAATATCCAACGTAATGTCGGTCTATTAGTAGGACGACCTAATTGATTTTTGACAGTAGATTTAGTTTGGTTTAAAGTTTGACGTAGTTGACGTTGGCAATCACGTATAGACCAATAAACATAAGCCCATAATTAATCCCAAAGCTTCGATTCTATGAGGTAATTTAATAAAGACACTATCAGTTAAAAACAGGGGGTATGCATAGAAACCTAAAACCTCTTTCTACAGATTGTTGTCCCTTATATTTAGACAAAATTTCTTCTGTAGTTAGTTCCATCTTATCCAGAACATTTGTTGCTAATATAAATCGGCCTGCTCGTTTTGTTTCTAGCTGATAAATTTTCACTGCTTCTAACACTACAGACATGAAAATCTGATTTAATCCTCTGTGATACAGTTGGTCTAATACCCGACCTAATTTATCATCATTAAAATACTCTGTTTTTACCCCTTTGCCAATTAAATGTTCTATAGCTTTTCCTTCAAAAAATCTACTAAATAAATATAGTGGGGATGACACTAATCCTAACCCATTTAAAAGCATTCCTTTGACTGCTTGACCCCCTGTTATTTTTTCTGATATTTCTTCTCCTAATAGTTGATTAATTTTCTGTTCTATACCCATCTCATCAATAATTCCTGCGACTATTCCTAAGTGGTCTATATTAGTTACTTCTATTGACATTTTCTCCTCTTTTTTTCTGTTCACTTTCAGCAAGCCCGAATTACACTTTGAGTTTTTTTTTCTTG
Source organism: Cyanobacteria bacterium P01_H01_bin.35 (assembly GCA_038747755.1). Taxonomy (GTDB): domain Bacteria; phylum Cyanobacteriota; class Cyanobacteriia; order Cyanobacteriales; family Microcoleaceae; genus Trichodesmium. Next base: position 44,558 of record JBCDJM010000019.1, on the reverse strand, counting down.
AGTCTAAATACTTACTCAAATTTTCCCCTCTTTATATACTACATTTTGTCGTGCGGAATGTGGGCTTAATATTCTACTAAAAATTTGACTTCTGAGAAAGGTCAATGAGGATGATTGACATAGTATAAATACTTAGCAAGATACGGATTTTTATACTACTTTTAATGTTACAACTTGACGTGCGGAAGGTGGGATAATGATTATCATTCTCAAAAATTAAAGACCCAGCTAAATATCCTTTGAACTCTTATCCAATAATGGCTTTGAGCTGCTTGTAACCCTTTGAGGCAAAGGGCATTATTGGGTTCTTAGTCATTTGTCAAAAAATTTAGATGCGTTTTCCCTGGTTCTGAGAACCGTTTGATTGAACAATAAATCAACTTAATTTGGTGGTGTGGGTTCGCGTTGGCGGAGCCTAGCGGCAGCTATATCGCGAACCCACACCATCACTAATAATAATTATTAGAGTTGTCGCTAAATAGAGGCAAAAAATCCCTCAAACCAAGACAGGACAATAATTACCAGCGTTTTTAGTTGCCAATGGCTATAATCCTTACAGAACAAAGTTTTTGGGGATTTTTTAAGTTATAAAGCGACAAGTCTATTATTCTTATAAAATCAGTCAATTTTTCACCATTGCTTACATCCTTTAAACCCTTATACAACAATAGCTTTGAGCTGCTTGTCACCCCGTGAGGTGTAAATCTTTATAAATTCTCTTTCCTTCTGACTCCTGACTCCTTTACAAAGATACCAAATGGGTTCTACATGAAACCTGTAATCATACCAGCTAATAAGATAAAACCAATCCAAACATTTTGTCTAAATATCTGGCCGTAGGGTTTCAAAATATCTTCTTGTCGTAATTTTCCATATTGAATAAACCAAAAAACTGTAGCAATTCCCAGAGTTATCCAAAAGCCAATATGTAACTCCATTTCTCTTCCTAATAACCCTAATAAAACAGCAGTTAAAAAGAAAAATATACCTACAGCATTAGTAGCATATTCACCAAAAAATAGAGCGCTAGAATTAACACCTAAACGTCGATCATCCTCGCGATCGCTCATGGCATAAACAGTATCAAAACCTAATGTCCAAACAATAGTTGCACCCCACAATATCCAAGTTGCAGTATCCAACTTAGCGACAGCAGCACTCCAACTAATTAAAACCGCAAAACCCCAAGCAATAGATAACACTAACTGGGGTACTGGAAAAAACCGCTTTGCTAAGGGATAACAAATAATTACTGGAACTGCTGCTACAGATAGCCAAAAACTCAGAGGGTTGAGATATAGGGCGATGACTCCAGCACAAGCAAAGGCAATAATGGCAATAAAAATACCTGTCTGAATAGTCAGAGCGCGGGAAGCAAGGGGGCGATCGCGAGTTCTCTCTACTTCTGGGTCAATATCCCGGTCCCATAAATCGTTAATTACACAACCTGCGGCACTGGTGGCAAATGTTCCTACTACTATTACTCCTACTAATGGTATGGGTGGCATGGCATGGCTAGCTAAAAATACGGCCCATAAGCCAGGAATCATTAAAATAAAACGTCCGGCAGGTTTATCCCATCTTAGAAGCCTGATTACTTTCATTGAAGTTGATTCTGATTCAGGTAAAGTAGATTGAGTCATTTTAGTTATTTGTTATTTGTTATAGTAGTTTTAGATGTCCTCCCCCCCCAGATCCCCCCTAACCCCCCTTGAGAAGCTATCCCTTATAAGGAACTCTTGAAACCCTGATGGGAGGGTGGGGAAGAGGGGGAGGAGGGGGAGGAATAATTCTGTCTACATTCATAAAAAAGTGTATTTTTCAATACTCTTTTCTCCTGAAAAAGCCGATTCAAGACTTAGACATAACTTGTCTATGTTGTCAAGTTTTATGTTAAGAAAGATGTTTATAAAGCATACCTGGAGAAGGGGGGAGACTTCAAAGTCCCCCTTCTCAAGGGGGATTTAGGGGGATCGTAAATGTATCTCATAACTGTGGGATATTGTTATATCAGTTATAATATCAAATTTGTTTATTGTTTTGCCCAAAAATATTTATCTTAATGGCTAAGAAAGAAGGAAAGTACATGAGTATATACATCCATACAGTGCTTTTCAGTTGAGTAGACCACAAAACTGTTGTGGGAGTAATGAGTAAGGAGGTAGGGACGTTCGCATTTTTGTTATGCAACGTCCGTACGGAGTCAGTATGATTTTGGTTTATTCATCATTAAACGGCTCTAACTTTGTGAATTTTGGTCTTATCTGAATCTTCAGACTATGGAAAAAATTCAAAATTTCAGTTATTTCACTTAATTAGTCCGTCTTAATCAAAAAATGCAGCATTATTTTTCAATAAATATCTGACATAAAAGAATTTAGGGATTTTCTATACCTGCATTTCTCACAAACTTTGCGATTCTAGTCGCTGAAAACCTTGTATAGCAAGCATTTAACCCTGCTTAAAAGAGAAAACAAAAACAACACACTGTTGAAAACCTTATCCTGTATGACTTTGAGTAGATAAGGATTTTGACTGATCAAACTTATTTTGTGAGAAATCCGGGTATAGAGCATCCCTATAATATTTTGTTGGGGTCCCTTCTTCAAATTTATCAAATTAATTTTTTTCAGATTCCATTATTTCCCATAAACAACTATAGAAAACTTGAAAATTTGTACTAATTTCCCAATATTTCATCAACAGTAAAAGTTACATTAGGCAAAGCTTGAATAGTCACATTTTCACCCGTTTGAAAAGTCTGGACAATTTCATAACCATTTGCAGTAGGTTGTCGGTAAACTTCCAGACATTTTTCAGTCAGATTTACCAACCAAACTTCAACAATATTATTCTCAGCATATAAAGGAACTTTTACTTCTCGGTCATATTTAATTGTTGTATCTGACACTTCTATAAGGAGAAATACATTTTCTGGTTGAGGTTGTTGAGTCTCATAAAAATCTGGTCGTCGTTGTAACAAACTGATATCTGGTTGTGGTTCAGAAGTATTATTCAATCTTACAGGATTTTGAATTCTCACAGTAACAGTTTTTGCTAAACGTAAGATGTTACAGGCAAGATACCTGTACTACAAGATTTTTGCTCTTAGCTTTTATAGCCTTACGAAAAGGGTTAGGACATTTCTCAATGCTGAAACCTTTTGAAAGTCTACTGTTCCCTGTTCCCTAGCGCTACGCGCACCACCTTAAAAGTCCATAATTTGTCAAGAGTAAAAGTCCATTTTAGTTATTTTTTGTAATAATGAAACAGATGACATTATTTAATCTAAAATTTAACAAACTTGTAAATTAGGATACATTTATATGGTTACATCTGTTCCTCTAGTTAAAATTCCTACTCCAATAGGAAACAAAGACCGTATCTTGGCAGCAATAGATATGGGTACAAACTCCTTACATTTGGTGGTAGTAAAAATCGACCCCAGATTACCCACCTTTACCATTATTGACAGAGATAAAGAAGCAGTAAGACTGGGAAACTGCGGACCGAAAGGTAATTTAAAACCGGAAGTAATGGATAGAGCGATCGCCACTTTAGAACGTTTCCAAAAAATTGCTAAAAGTGCTGATGCTGAACAAACTATCGCAGTTGCTACCAGCGCTGTACGGGAAGCACCCAACGGCAAAGAATTTCTCAACAGAATAGCTGATGAGTTAAACCTCTATGTTAACTTAATTTCTGGTCAAGAAGAAGCACGACGAATTTATCTAGGGGTGCTTTCAGCAATGGAATTTAATAACCAACCCCATATTATTATTGATATTGGAGGAGGTTCCACAGAGTTGATATTAGGTGATAGTAATACACCGAGAACTCTAAGCAGTACAAAAGTAGGTGCAGTACGTCTGACAAAAGAATTTGTTACCACAGATCCCATTAGTAAAAGTGAGTTTGCGTATTTGCAAGCTTACACTAGAGGTTTATTAGAACGTCCGACAGAAGAATTATTAGCTAACCTCAAGAAAGGTGAAAAACCTCGGTTAGTTGGAACTGCTGGTACTATTGAAGCTTTAGCAACTATTCATGCTTATGAAAAATTGGGTTCTGTACCAACTCCCCTGGGTGGTTATCAGTTTAGTTTTACTGAGTTGGAAGAATTGGTGAATAAATTGAGGAAACTATCTCTTTCTGAAAGACTTGAACTTCCGGGAATGTCCGAAAAGCGAGCAGAAATTATTTTGGCAGGTGCTTTGGTGCTACAGGAAGCAATGAGGTTATTGGAGATGGAGTCGTTAACTGTCTGTGAAAGGAGTTTACGGGAGGGAGTAATACTTGACTGGATGTTGAATCATGGTTTGATAGACGATCGCCTCCGTTTCCAAAGTTCAATCCGCCAACGAAACACTTTAAAAATTGCCCAAAAATATCAGGTCAATATGGAGTATAGCGAACGGGTTGCCTGTTGGGCGTTGTATTTATTTGACCAAACTCAGGGAATGCTCCATGAGTGGGGATGTGATGAACGAGAGTTATTATGGTCAGCAGGAATTTTGCATAACTGTGGTGTATATATAAGTCATTCAGAACACCATAAACATTCTTATTATTTGATTAGAAATGGGGAATTATTGGGGTATAGTGAAATTGAAATTGAAGTTATTGCTAATTTAGCTCGTTATCACCGCAAGAGTTTACCCAAGAAAAAACACGAACATTATCAAAACTTACCAAAAAAATATCAACAAATGGTGTCTGAATTAAGTGCATTGTTGCGGTTAGCAATAGCTTTAGATAGGCGACAAAAAGGAGCGATCGCTAGTATCACCTGTTGGTTAAATAAAAATCAAAAGGAATTTCATCTATGGTTAAGACCTACCGATCCTGAAGATGATTGTGCATTGGAGTTGTGGAGTTTGGACTATAAGAAACAGGCGTTTGAAGAGGAGTTTGGTTTAAAATTAATAGTAAAACTGGAAACTGCAATGGTATCTGTTTGAAGAAGGTTTTCATTAATGGATAATTGATAATTTATAATGGATAATTACCTTTCCGTTTTACAGCGGTTTTCATTTCAGTAGACCAGAGTAGGGACGTTCCGTGGAACGTCTCTACAAGGTTTTGGTTGTGACGATGTGGTTTATCAATCAGCAAAAGCGCTGTAACTAAAAATTATTTAGAATATAGAGGATAAATCTTACGGTCATTTATCAACATTCGTTGACAACAACTAAAAAATCTTACTCCTCCGCAAACACAGGCATAGATTTCATTTGCATTTCCTCTTCGCCTTCATGGTGTTCAGCAAATGAACCTTCCGGTTCTTTCAAGAAGAAAGCACAGATGAATGCTACAATTATTCCCATGACTCCGAGAACCTCAAAGAAAATCTTATTACCAATAGCACCTTCGGGCAACAAACTAAATAAAGTAAGATAAACTACTGCACCCACGTTACCATAAGCACCAACATTACCAGCAATTTGACCAGTTACTCGCCGTTTCACTAGGGGAACTATAGCAAAAGTAGAACCTTCAGCCGCTTGGACAAAGAAAGAACAACACATTGTGAGCAATACAGCAGCAGGTAGCCACCAACCACCTGTAACATTACCCATTATCAGATAACCAATCCCCATTCCTGCTGTCAAGATTGTCATTGTTAACTTACGACTACCTAGCTTATCAGAGATTAAACCACCACCAGGACGAGATGCCAAATTCATAAAAGCATAACTAGCAGCAATCATCCCTGCCTGTGCCTTATCCAAACCAAAAGTATTTTCAAAGAAAGCGGGAAGCATAGAAACTACTGCTAACTCAGAACCAAAATTCACAACATAAGTTAACTCTAAAATTGCTACTTGGGAGAATTTATAGCGATCGCTAGGGGGATAGCGTTTTTCTCCAGCAATTAACTCTTTATTAGTTGCCCAACAGTTATAAGATTGGAAAGCATACAAACCTAATAGTAGTAGCCAGACAATATAAAGTTGACCTTGAGATAAGAAACCAACTTTACTCAACCGCCAAGCTAACAAACAGAGAACTCCTGTTAAAGGAATATTCATCAACATCAGGAATAGGAAATCTTTTTGGGTAGTAACTTCTAAACCTCTAGCACGTTTTGGTTTTTGGTAAACCTTGCCTGGGGGTGTATCTTGAACGTTGAAGAAATAAAACGCACCATAAAGTGCAGCGATGATACCTGTCAGAGCGATCGATAACCGCCAGTTCAAGATATCACCAGAACCAAAAGTTAACCAAGCAGCTATAGTTGGGAGTGTAAACGCAGCACCAGCAGAGCCAAAGTTACCCCAACCGCCATAAATACCTTCTGCCAAACCTATTTCTTTTGGTGGGAACCATTCAGCTACCATGCGGATACCAATCACGAATCCAGCACCGACAATACTTAATGCTAAACGACTAATCACCAACTGGCTAAAGTTTTGAGCAAGAGCAAACCCGATACAGGGGATAGCTGCATACATCAGCAAGAGTGAATAGGTGATTCTCGGTCCGTATTTATCTAGTAACATTCCGATGATAACTCGGGCAGGTACTGTAAGTGCAACGTTACATATGGCAATAGTTCTAATTTGAGAAGTTTCTAAACCCATGTCTGCTTTTAGTGATGTTGCTAATGGTGCTAGGTTAAACCAAACAACAAAGGAGAGAAAAAAAGCAAACCAAGTTAAATGAAGGATGCGGTAACGACCGTGAAAAGACCAGAGTTCTGTTAACATATTTATTTAGTTATCAATTATTAATTATCATTGCAATAAGTGTAGGTTAGGTTGAGTGACGTTTTTGCTGGAGCATAACTCCGTTAACGGCTAAGACCCAACATTAAAAGCTGCCCGACATATTTGCGGAGCATTCCCTATACGAAAAAGCGGAGCTTATCCGCAGGATAAACCAAACATTTATATTAGAGTTGTTAGGTTTCACCTCTATCTACCCAACCTACTGAATTATTTATCAATCTAGGAGTAGTATTGCTTTTGTTGATTATTAGATTTGTTTGTAGTTAGGCTTTAGCCTAGCCCGTAATGTTAATTTTTGAGGAGTGGAGTTGTCCGTAGGATATAGGTAATACAAGAAACAGATGGAAAAATATTCCCCCACTCCCACTCCCCTACTCCCCTACTCCTTCTTCAGCCATCCATTGGTTAACTTGAAGTACACCATTTGGAGTAAGTACCACTAAAAACTCTGCAGTTGGTTTGCTATCATCTTCTACGTCAGTATTGCTAGAGTTAGTCAATTTTGGTAAAGGAGTTTCTGCAATGTATTTAGAAGCTGCTTGATTAATATGCTGATATTCAGCAATATTTCCGGCAGAATTCATTGTGACTCGATAGACTAAATTTTCAGAAAAAGTGGGATATTGTTTCCAATTTGTGTCTATCTGGTTATATAGTACCGAAGTTAATTTGTCAAGGGTATCTGAATCAGTAATTTTTGGTATTGTTTGAGTTTCTGGAACTGTCATAGTTTCCTGAGTTACTACCGGAGCAGTTCCTTCTGATACTGTATTCATTGTTGATATTGATTCAGTAGTATCAACTTCTGAAGTTTCTGTAGTAGTTGATGAGGTAACAGTAGATTCTGATGCGGATGTAGCAACAGTAGTTTCAGCTTGTTGCTGTTGAGCGTATTCTGCTAAAGAACGCTGCCAACTGTTAACATAAAAGCCAGTAAATAGTGTTAACCCAATAACAGATATGATTTTCAGACCTAAAGACTTTGCTGTTTCAGAAGTAGTATCTGAGGGATTAATTGTAGTAGACATTGTTAATATCCTCCTTGTGATCAAATTAATATTTTGTCTAAATATTAGTGAATTTTTTCTGTGAGACTAAATTTCTAAATTAATTTCAGGATTTGTGCAGAAACCAGATTTATCAAGGAAAGTCTCTGGTAGAGCATATATTTTTCCTAGTCGATCCTAGATAAAGCCAATAGTCAAATTGTTAAATTAATTGCAACAAGTACAGATAAATTTCCCTCTTTACTGTTTTCCATACTGCAAATGCTTCTCCGAATCTTAACTAATTATCATATTGACTCGTTCAAAAACTTCTAGCAAAGACTTATTTTGGTTGAGCAGCAAAATTTTCAATTAACAAATTCCGTAATATGGGTTTTAGGTCTTCGCAAGGAATACCTTTTTGAACACAATTACCAAGTTGAGCATCCTTACCAACTTTACCACCCATGTACAAATTAACACCATCAACTATTTTGCCGTCTTTGCGAGCTTTCGTACCCATCAGACCAATTTCTGCCACCTGGGGTTGTCCGCAAGAGTTGGGACAACCAGTCCAATGAATGCGTACTGGTTTTGGCATTGATAGTTCGCTTTCCAGTTCTTTAGCTATTGCTAAAGCACGATTTTTGGTTTCAATTAGGGCAAACTTACAAAATTGCGCTCCTGTACAAGAAACTAACGCCCTAGTTAATGGTTCAGGATTAGTCGAAAATTTGTCTAGGATAGGTTCGCAGAAAAATGCTGTGAGTCTAGTATTAGGAATATTAGAAATGATAACATTTTGTTCAACAGTAAGACGAATTTCTCCATTGCCATACACTTCAGCTAAACGAGCGAGATCAAACATATCGGCAGCATAAAATCTACCAACAGGGATATTCAACCCAACGTAGTTTAACCCTAGTTGTTTTTGTTCGTGAACGCCAATGTGGTCGCGCTTTTCCCAGATAATTTCGTCTTTGAGGGCTTCTGTTTCTAGAGTTAGCCCCATCTGTTGCTCAACTTCTAAGCGGAATTTTGCAAGTCCCCACTCGTCAATGAGCCACATTAACCTTGATTTTTGCCGATTTCCCCGGAGTCCGTGATCGCGATACACTTCTAAAATAGCGCGGCAAAGAGCTACAACTCGATTTGGTTCTACCCAAGCATTCAGAGGTATCGCAGCTTCGCATCGGCTAGCTGAGAAAAAGCCACCTACTAGAACATTGAAACCAAATTTATCGTTTTTATAGGCAGGAATAAAGGCAATATCATTGATTTCCGCATGAACTGAGTTATCACGACATCCAGCAATCGCTATATTGAATTTTCGTGGTAGATTAGTAAATTCAGAGTTGCCTTTGCTATTACCAGTAATCATATCTTGGACTTGCTTTACTAACTCACGGGTATCATAGAGTTCGTTAGCATCAATGCCAGCAACAGGAGAACCTGTGATGTTTCGCACATTATCCATACCTGATTGAACAGTCGTTAAACCAACTCGTTCAAATTTATTAAAGATGTCTGGAATATCTTCAAATCTGATTCCTCGCAGTTGTAAATTTTGTCTGGTGGTAATGTCGGCGCTACCATCATCACCATAGCGTTGGACTATTTCTGCTAAAACCCGCATTTGTTGACTGGTGATAACTCCATTAGGCATACGCATCCTTAACATAAATTTGCCTGGAGTCACAGGTCGAAAGAATATACCCAACCATTTGAGTCTTTGGTTGAGGTCTGTTTCGTCTATTGCTTCCCAACCTATTCTGGCAAAATTTTCTATTTCTTTTTTTACTGCTAGACCATCTTTTTCTGCTTTGAATTTCTCAAACTTATTTAGTTTTTTTGGGCGTTCTATAGTGCCAGTCATCTTTTTTTCCTTATTTGCAGACTTTTAGTTATATGTCAAAACCTAATTTTAGGTCTAGTTTTTAGTTAATTATTTATTTTTTTTTGAGATGTTTACTAGGACGAAACACTTTTTTAAGAGATTCTATGTTTTATGAGCATATTGTCTATATATACGAATTTGATTTTAATTTGTTGTTGACCAATGTAGAGTAAGGTAAATAAATAATTCGTAGCTTATATTACAAAATATTTATTTTCATGCAGTTTATGTATTTTATAAATGCGTTTATTGCATAATGTTAGGAATCTATCTAACGAGACTTTAGAAAAAACATGACTTACGGAGGCGAAGGAAGAAGGACAAGAGAGGAATACTTACAGCGCTTTTCAGATGAAACGCGACATGAATGCGCAGCATTCGGTAAGGACAGCAATCTCAGTTATGCGAGATTGCTTCCTATCCTCGCAATGACTATTTTTCAACGGGATTGTATGAGCAAGAAAAAAACTTAAATTTCCTGTAGATATTCACCCTAACTTTTACAAGCTCCGATACCAGCGGACATGATACAAATTTTATTTGTGGAGTATTTAAGCAGCAAAAACTCAGCCATAAATCACTTTTGAATTTTGACTTTTGAATTTTGACTTTATAATTATACCAATTCCCAAAAGCATTGCTATACTTAGGCAATACTTCAGTTATTAAGTAATTAATACAGGGAAAATCACTTTTTTGCTTATAATAGCCCAGTTAATGTTTATTATTCTTATTTTACTCTTCCCCACACTCCCCAAACTCTCCACACTTCCCCACATTTGGCAGATATAGCATTCTTTTTGAGAAATGGTATTAGATATCTTGGAAAAATTCCTATCTACCTAAATAACTCTACTCCATCCCTACCATCAATATCTTGCACATAAACTTTCACCTGCTCTTCCTTAGCAGTAGGTAATTTTTTACCTGTAAAATCTGGATGAATAGGCAATTCCCGATGACCCCTATCCACCAAAACAACTAATCTAATTACTTCTGGGCGACCATATTCCACAACTGCATTCAAAGCAGCTCGTACTGTTCGACCTTTATAAATCACATCATCAACTAACACCACAATCTTACCAGTAATATCCACAGGAATTTCTGTTTTAGCTGGTGTTCGCATTCCCACTTGATACAAGTCATCCCGATAAAAAGTAATATCCAATGCTCCCACCGGTACTTTGACTTGTTCTAGTAATTCAATTTGATTTGCCAAAATTTTTGCTAGTGGAACTCCCCTGGTATGAATACCTAACAATACCAGTTGAGATAAATCTCCTGACTTTTCAATTACTTGGGAAGCTAGACGAGTAACAGTACGTCGTAACTCCTCTGCTGATAAAATTTCTACTGTATTGCTCATTTATTCACCCACCAGAAATACAAGTCAAAATTCAAAATTCAAAATTCAAAAGTTATCTCTGAACTGATAACTGATAACTGATAATCCCAGCCATATTAAAAAGCAGTACCGAGTTAACTGTAATGCTCGATCAATCGTTTCTGCTGTAATTGAATGAGTGGCATCTCCCAATAGTGGTTTATTTTTAACCACCCCCTTGTAAGAATTTGCACCACCCATTTGTACCCCTAATGTTGCAGCATAAGCGCACTCACTCCAACCAGCATTAGGACTTGGGTCTTTCACTGCATCCCTTTGACATATTCTCCAAACGTATAGAGGTTTGCCAGAGAGAAATGCTATAGTCAGCACATTTAACCTACAAGGTAGCCAGGTTAAAACGTCTTCTAGTTTGGCACTAAACCATCCTATATGGGTATAGGGTGCTTCTTTATAGCCTACCATTGAATCTAATGTACTGGCAGCTTTGTAAGCAAAGGCCAGAGGTACGCTGCCAACATTAGGTATCATTGTTCCTACTAAAGCATAAAATAATGGTGCTATTACTCCATCTGTAGCATTTTCTGTGACTGTTTCTAAAACTGCACGAAATATTTCTGAAATTGATAAGTTTTCTGTGTCTCTACCTACATATAAACTTAATTTTTGACGTGCTTGAATTAAATTACCATTTACGGCAGGTTTAAGTACGTCTTTAGCTGCCACATTTAAACTTTTACCAGCAAAACAGCTAGCTAATAGAATACTCTCTAATATTACTGTTAATAAAGGAAATTGGACAAAATTTATTCGTAAAGCTTGAACAATTAACCAACTGATAGTTCCACTACCGAAAACAAGAATAACTGCCAATAAAATACCTAGCAATCTCAGTATAAGTGCAGGGAGGTTCTCTCTATGATGTTTACTGAGTTGAAAAATCAGTTGAATATAATGAGTAATTATCCATCCCATGACTTTTACAGGATGTGGCCAACTCCAAGGATCGCCAATCAAATAATCTAGGCAAGCAGCTACAAAAACAACAATTAAGTTATAGTTATAAGTCACAGGAATTAAATAATTATAAATTTGTTTTAGTGAATAATCATTGTCAATCATCTAAATGTTGATTAACTTTTATAACTTTATAGTCAAGCTATCAAAAACTAAACAACAAAACTTGTTTCTTCTCCTACTACAGCTTGCCAACTACGGACATCGTAGTATAAGTCTTCTAAGGAAATATTGTAAAGAGCTTCAGAAAGTTTTTTATGCAGTCTATGCCATATAGAATAAGTAACCCAGTCTTCTGCCTGGTTAGTATCAGGAGCATATCGAGGCAAAGGTTCGATTGTTTCTCCAACAGATTCTAGTATTTCTCCTAGAGATATTTGAGCTGGTAATTTAGCTAGTTGATATCCACCTTGAGCGCCACGAAATGAGATAACTAAACCTGCACGACGCATATCTATTAATAACTTTTCAAGATAGGCTACAGGTAAGTCTTGACGTAGTGCTATTTCTTTGACAGATACTGGAGTATTACTTTGTTGTAAGCTTAAATCTAAAAGTGCCTTAACACTGTAATGTCCACGAGTAGTTAACTTCATTGTATTGTGATTATTTTAAAGAGGCTAGAGTAATTTATAGCTGCAACTATATCAAATGGCCATTCAACTAAACTCGTTAATAGTTAATAGTTGATAGTTCAATGCTGATATTACATACTATATAGATGATTGCTGAGTGTAATAAATTCCTATGCTTAGATTATTGTCTGAAAAATTTAATCTAAAGATGTGAATTTTTTACATAATTAGTGTAATATAGTTTTACAAGCAAATATCAAACTATTGTTTCTTAGAACTTAAAAAAGCTCAGACAAAAGTTGATAACTGTAGTAAAGTGTTATAGGACTAAAAACATGGGTAAAAAGAAAAATCCTGAACCCTTACAAGGAAAAGAATTACTTGAAAAAGTCAAAGGGTTAGAGAAAAAAAGTAAGGAAGATAAAGCCAGAGAATGTGGCTACTACACTGTTACTAAAAGCGGTGTAGAACGAGTCAACATGATGAAGTTTTTGAATGCCTTGATTGATGCTGAGGGTATTGAGTTAGATGGAAAACAAAATGGTAATGGACGTGGCGGACGTTCTGCTAGTTATAAGATTAGCGTACAATCTAATGGTAATTTATTAATTGGTGCAGCTTATACTAAACAAATGGATTTACAGCCTGGAGATGAGTTTGAAATTTCCTTGGGACGTAAACATATTCATTTGCGTCAAGTAGAAGCAGATGCAGATATGGAAGAAGAAGAGGATGTAGAAGAAGAGGCAATGGCAACGGCATAATTTTAAGTTAAAGCTAAATACTTCAAATATTTAGGCAAAAGTGAGATTGGAACCCCCGTCTGTTTCAGATCGGGGATGAAAACAATCGGGAAATTTTTTCTTAAGTTGCTTTAGTTCTTCTGTCTTAAATAATTAGGGAAAAATTGGGGTATGCGCCTCGCCCTTCTAGGGCGACTTTTTAGTTGATTTTATTGAAATGAGTATGTTATCATAGTTCTAGTTTGAAAGTCAGATTATGAAAGCTATATTCTGTCAAAACCGGGACAAAAATACCCATTAGCAAAGCTATTTGCTTGTGTTTGCTGGCGCAACCCTACGCGAAAGTGTTGTTTGGAATGATAGTCTAGCTTATTGCAAAAAAAATACAAATCAGAAGATAAGAAACCCACTAACTCTGAGCTACAAAAACGGTTTATCACTAAAACTAAGAAGAGTGAAGATAGAGAATAGTTATCCAATGTAACTCCTAAATGTGTAACTATAACTAAAAAAGCTGATAGATGGTTTGTCAGTTTCGCTCTGAGAAATAGAATCTCAAATTACTGATAAAAATGATTGCAAATCATAATTTGGCTAAGACAGTTGCTGATATTGGTTTTTATGAGTTCAGAAGACAGTTAGAGTCGAAATGTGAGTTATACAGTCAGAAGCTCATCATTATTGATAGATGGTTTCCTAGTTCTAAGACTTACAGTAGGTGTAGTCAAGTGAAAAAGTCTCTGTTTTTATCAAAGCGCGTCTTCAATTGCGAACACTACAATTCTAGCTGCGACCGAGACTTGTTTGCGTTTGCGTAGCATCCCGTAGGAAATGCAGCATTAAATTTAGCTATGGCGGACAGTGAGAGCTAGCGTTCGGAGCAAACACCCGTGACATTCTGTGGACTGGATAACGCAGACTTTGCCAGATAGAAACAGGAATAGAACAGGCTATCTAGAGAAAATCATAGATTTATAGAAGCCCTAAGGGTATCTCCAGAAAATAGATCATCAGGAGAATTAATTGATAAAAAATTGGTAAGAATTGATTTTATAATTAGATTTTGGCAGATATCTAATACACCCCTACTCCTCTACTCCCCTACTCCCCTGCTCACCATCTATGATTTTAAATAGATACCAAATGGATTCTTATGATACTTGAGCTATCTCTCATTCCAGAGAATTTAGTAGCTCAGAAAATGCTTCGTCATCACTAACATCGTTGGTACTTACGATAGCAGTAACTATCTCCCCAGTTCCCTCCGGAACCCTACAAATTTTGCTGTCCATAAACCAAAGTAGGGATGTTCTATGGAACATCCCTACTATTAATAATGATTGTGATAAAACCTATAGTTATTTTAAATAAGAAAGAATGAAACATTTTTGTGAGCTGAAACCCTTGAAAATTAAGAAATTTTTGTCTCAGTCTCAACTAAAATGACTATAATTACTAAATCCAGATAGCTATCCTATTTCGGGTTTGCTGATTAAATATTACAGCGGTTTAATGATGAATAAACCACAATCATACTGACTCCTTACTCATTACTCCTTACTCCTTGCTCATTACCCGCATTTCTCACAAAAAGTGTAATTACTCAGTTGGAAAGCCATAGGCCATCTAGGTTTGAGTATGGCGATCGCTCTTTTCTAGAAAACGACAGTGTGTAGTTAGAGTTAACCCTAAAATTATCATCAGTTAGTTGGGAATCAAAAGTCAAATTAATTAACCTATTTGTGTTGCTAATTAAAAACAGTAAAACAACGGGAATTCATGGTATTATTAAGAATAAAAAATATTCAAATATTCACATGATAATTAAAATATGAAGAAGTAAAAAAGTGCTCAAATCAAATTAAGTCCTCTTAAAGGAAGAGAAGTTATTGCTAATGAGCGAGGGAGGAAAAATCACTTCAGATTCTGGAATTGTGTTGATATCTGAGTTAGATAAAAAGCTAAAAATTACAAAATAATTATCCCAATGTTTCCGAGATTATACAAATTAATCTTATGTAAAGTATTCAATTCATCAATTACTGCTACAAAGAGTTTATGGAATTATTTTGGGTTATGAAGATGTTAATGACCATGACAGATTACGTTATGCTCCAGCCTTAGCTATAGCTTTAGAAAAAGTAAACTTTTTTGACTCAAATGCAGAAAATTTAGCCGGAAAAACTACCATAAATAGGGCTTGCTGATTAAATATTAAAGCATTTACAGATAAAGGTTTTAGCATTTTTAGGTGTGGAAAAAGTACCAGCTTTTTGGTTGATAAAGCTCAAAAAGTGAGCATTTTGGATAGATTATGGCAAAAAAATCACTCTTACTATTCTTCCTCCTGCCTCCTCTATAATTCCCACTTCTCCTGACTCCTGACTCCTGACTCCTGACTCCTACCCTTGCCCATAAGACTTTTGAGCGCAAACCCTAAATAGATTAGAATATTGTCCAGAGACGATGCTCGACCCAGAAACAAATCGTTATCATAAAATAGAAGCAATACCTGCAGAAATTGAAAAGTGGTTTTCGGATAAGAAGCTTTCTACTTCGTCCAATAATTCATCTAATTCTTCTAAAATTATTGTTCTTTGTTTCGCTAAACTATTTGTTTGCCTTGGAAACTTTTCTACTTCTGATTGTTCAGAGACAAACAAGCTTTCTGGTTCTTATTCCACAAGTTTAGCAGGTTTCGTCTACTTTTCTAAGAAAAACTTATCCGACACCAATGTTTTTAGTTCCAAATCAGTGAGTTCCTGGAATGAGGTTGGGGGGTTAGGTTTTTTAATCCACATTTTCAAGCTTGACACGACACTACAAATTTTGCTGTCCATAAACCAAAGTAGGGATGTTTTATGGAACATCCCTACTATTAATAATGATTGTGATAAAACCTAATTATCAATTATCCATTATTTAAACACGCCAGAAACAGATAATACTTCAGACTCAGGAATTATGGGTAAGAAAGGTCGTTCAGCAAATAGTTGAGGATTTGCTTTAGCAAAAGTGTATGATTGTCGTACCTGAGTATTTACTGCTACTGTCTTGGCATCATACATTCCAGTTGCCATCTTAGGATATAAACCAATTCCGATAATCAAAGCTAGGAAACAAGCAGCGATCGCCACTTCTCTTGGTTTAGCATCTGTATAAACAGCCTTCGCAGGTAACACACAGTTAGTACCGAAGCAAACTGCCTCATCTAGAATTTCATTTTCATAAGGAGTATCTTTGAGGAGACAAGCTGGTGCTTGGCCAGTGCTGTAGAACATTTGACGCAACATGGAGAGTAGATAGATAGGAGTCAATATCAGACCAACTGCTGCTAAGAATACTGTTACTGTGCGGAAAGCGGAGCTATAAACATCGCTGCTAGTTACGCCGACAAATACCATCAGTTCGCTGGCAAAACCACTCATTCCAGGAAGAGCTAAAGATGCCATTGCACTAACTGTAAATAGAGCAAATACTTTTGGCATTACTTGACCAAGACCACCCATTTCGTCTAATGATAAAGTGTGGAGGCGATCGTAAGTTACACCTGCTAGGAAGAATAATACTGCAGCAATTAAACCGTGAGAAATCATTTGTAGTAGAGCGCCACTTACTCCCAAGTCAGTGAAGGAAGCAATACCCAACAACACGAAACCCATGTGAGCAACAGAAGAGTAAGCCAAACGGCGCTTCATGTTAGATTGGCCAAAAGAGTTTAAACCACCGTAAACGATATTAACAACACCCAGAATAGCTAGAACAGGGGCAAAGTAAACATGGGCATCAGAGAGCATTTCTAAGTTAAGGCGAATTAATCCATATCCACCCATTTTCAACAAGACACCAGCAAGAATCATTGATACAGGTGCAGAAGCTTCGCCGTGAGCATCAGGTAGCCATGTGTGTAGAGGGAAAACAGCTAACTTAACACCAAAGGTAATAAGTAATCCTGCGTACATTAGAAGTTCAAAAGCTAGTGAATAATCTTTCATACCTAGCTCTACCATGTCAAAGGTAATATTGCCGCCACCGTAGAGGGCCATTCCCAAAGCTGCTACCAGAATAAATATAGAAGCGGCTGCTGTGTAGAGTAAGAATTTTGTTGCAGCGTAGCGACGCTTTTTACCACCCCAGATTGAGATGAGTAGGTACACAGGAACCAATTCTAGCTCCCACATAATAAAGAGTAACATTAGGTCTTGAGCAACAAACACTCCTATCTGGGCAGAGTAGAGAACCAGCATCAGGAAATAAAAAAGACGTGGTTTGTAGTTTACTTGCCACGCCGCGAATATTGAGAGTGTTGTTACTAGGCCAGCTAAGAGTACCAATGGCATAGATAGACCATCTACTGATACGGCCCAACTTAAACCTATTTGAGGGAGCCAGGCATATTTTTCTACGAGTTGAAAACCAGAGTCGCTGGGATTGTAGTGGTTCCAGAAAGCGTAGCACATTAAGGCAAAGTCTATGATACCTACGCCGAGGGCATACCATCTCATGGTTTTTCCGTCTTTATCAGGTATGAGCGGTATAAGTAGGGCTGCCAGAAGGGGCAGTAGGACTATAGTGGTGAGCCAGGGAAATTGAGTTGCCATCATAACAGTGAGAACAAATACTTACCTTTATTTCTTTAATATTACTAAATTGTGTAAACCTTTGTAAAGATATTTGTTGAAAAATATAAATATGTATATTAAATGATAATATAAGCTAAACTTATAGTTACCAGATTATCATTTTTTCTCAGTTGGGCCTATAGCGCTACGCGAATTTTATCTTTGGGAACATTCCCATCTTTTCCTTTGTAATGGGAACTGGATTTATAGCGTTCTTATGAGGGAAAATTCATGGTAAACACGCACTTTTATGAAGATTATGTAAAGTTTTCTAGGCACTTTTATGAAGATTCCATGAAGTTATGAATTAACTCTTGCTATTCAGATAATGGCTGTGTCAGTATATCTACAGATAGCAAAAGATTAACTAAAAACTATACTCTATTTATCTAAATAACTCACAGAAAATTAAGCCAGCAAATAATCATTACTAGCAGGAGATAATCATGACCGTCAATCAAGTAGGCAACAAAAATGCAATCAACAACTTTTTACGGTCGTAGACCGTAAAAAGTTTATCTTTCGCCACATCCCTAACTCTTGCTATTCTGGGCATGGGTTTTAATAAAGTTGCTCAAGCTGCCACTTTCAACATTACTCCCTTAGATTTTGGAGATGGGTTTGTCGCTACAGGAACAATCACAACTGATGATACAATTGGTGCCCTAACTGCAGATAACCTAACATCCTGGAATATTATGGTGACTGATGGTATTGGTGCTAGTGGATTTACTTTCACTGAAACTAACTCTAAGTTGATTCCTAACTCACAAGGGATATCAACTGATGGAAATCAATTAAATGTTGCTTTTCCTAATGGTGTTTTGCAATTTGACAGTCTGACGAGGAATAGGAATCCGATTTTTCCAGACTATAGTATTAGTTTAGCCCGTTTTGATTTGGGACGAAACTTGGCTGCTTATGGTAATTCCATTGATGCTTTTTCTCTATTTTCTCTATCTATCGATGGATTAGCTGATTCTTCTACTTATGTAGCAGGAGAATTAGCATCAACACTTCCACCAACAGCAACAACCCCCGAACCTACTACCCTTTTTGCTTTAGCAATGGTAGGCGGTAGCTTATTGTTAACGAAGCGAGTAAAATAGGGCATTTAGTTATCTGAAAAAAGTATAGTGCAGATATAGTGTTTTTGCTGATTGATGAACCACATAATCACAACCAAAACCTTGCAGGGATGTTGCATGCAACGTCCCTACTTTGGTCTACCGTCCAGGAAAACCGTCGCTCGATATTTGTTGGGTTTCCCAAGCTCAAACCAACCTACGAGGTGGCAGTTTTTGATGTGCAAACTTGAAAACGGCAGAAAGTTTAAACTTCCTACCGCTTTACAATTAAATATTCACCTTAATTCCCTAAAGAAACTAAATCCTACTCAGTTCCTTGAGGCAACAACTCTCGCTTTTCACCTTGAGTAACCTTAACCTGACCATCCTCTCCAACATCAACTACAGCAGTATCGCCCTCGCGAACCGCACCAGAAAGAATTTCCTCAGCCAAAACATCTTCAAGCAAACGCATTATTGCCCGAGGTAAAGGACACGCTCCATAACTAGGATTATAACCTTCCTCAACTAACCGCTCTTGGAAGCGAGACGTTACATGCAACGTTCCTACTGTGGTCTACTTAAAGGAAAACCATTATCAATTATCCATTATCCATTAATATTGTTCATCCTTATAAAAACGATAGAAAAGATACTTATTTTTAAAACCATGTCTATCTACAACATGATGAATTAAGCCACGGTCGATTAACAATTGACCAATAAAAATTGCTTCATTCAAATCCATTTTTTGAGTACGCATTAACCATTTTACTGCCTCAGAACCAACAAAACATTTTGAGTATACATCCCACCGATGTTGGCGGTCTTTAATTGATACTCCATTTGGACCACGCATTTCTTCAACTAGGGTATCTATATCTATATCTATGTTTTTGTTAATTTGATGGTTGATATAATCTTTAGTAAAAAATTTTGTATCATCATCATCATCTTCATCTATGTCTAACTGAGAAAGATTATTTTCTAACTTCAACTTAACACTATCAGGATAATAAAGTTCTACTTGAGGAGGAGCATTTTTCCGCATCCAAGTCTCAATCATTTGCTCTATTTCAGGAAACTTTAAATGCAAATCTCTTTGAGGAAAAGGAATTTCAATTTTATATCTTCGTAGACTTGCTTCAATCCGATAATTTAACTCACTTTTGAGTTGAGATTGTTTCCGTGGTTCTCTAGTCCAAACCAACAAATCAAAATTTAGAGAACTATCACCAAATTCTTGAAACCAAAGTTGTGGGGAAGGATGTAATAATACTTCTGGATGACTTTTTGCTACTTCTAAAATAGCTTTTCTAACTAACTTAATATTGGAGCCATAAGCAACACCTATGGGTATTTTCATCCGCGAAATAGGGTTGCCATGACTCCAGTTTAAAACTTCATTTTCTAGAAAACGAGAGTTAGGAACAATTAAGGAAACTTTATCTAAAGTAGTGATGTAAGTGCTGCGTAAACCAATACGTTCAACAACCCCTACTAAATCTCCAACTTGAACAAAATCTCCAACTTGAATCGGTCTTTCAAAAACCAGAATAATACCACTCATAAAGTTATTAGCAATATTCTGGAGACCAAAACCAATACCTACACCAAGAACACTAGCAATAATAGCTAAGGAACTAATATCTATACCCCAAAGTTGTAGGATAATAAGTAGACCTAAAAAAATTAAACCATACTGAGTTAAGAAACTGATTGTGTCTTGTACACTTCTTTCCGCTCCTGTTATACCAATAATTTTAGTTCTAAAAATATTAACAAAGTACCCAACTACTTTCCACATTGCCATGATTAATACAATCAAAAACACTGTACTTAAAATGGAAAAACTTTCATCATCTAAAGTGAAAATAGGAGAAGTTAAACTCTGATTTACAACTTCTAATGTTTCATTCCGAAAGTTGCGAGTAAATGGTATTATGTAGGTAATATAAAGGGTAATTCCTATCCATACTATTGCTCTAATAGAAATTGCCATAAATGGCAAAATTCTGGGCAAATAACTGACAATTTGAGGATATTTTTCTTCACAAATTTTATTGACTTTAAAATCAATAAATCTTAAGGGTAACTCTAGGACTAAGGCTGCTAAAATTAAACCCATACTAATTAATAATACTCGCAAGAGGTGACGAGGCTGACTCTCTTTTTTCGCTAGTTTCAAACCTTCTTCAATCTTATTTTTTAAGATGATAGCTTGCTCTTCTGTGTTCATTCTGCCTTTGACATCTTCAGCAGTTATTGTCAGTAGATAGTCATTATTAATGCGCAGAATTGTTTGCTGGTTTTGCTTATCTATCTTTACCTCTATAGATTTACCTGAGCTGAAGATATTTTCTAATTTTGAACTTATGATTGCTGCTCGGTCAGTGGCGGTCAAATTTGCCCCTTTATGACCTGCTACTTCAAACAATTCCTTACCATTAAGTGTTACTGGAGCTGTTTCTAAATTATTATTAGTGACTTGTCCCCAGGCTGGTACTATCAAAAATAGTAAAGGTATTAAACAAGCAATAATTAATATTTTGACAATTTGTCTTGTAGCTGTTTTTCGCCTTGTGGAAAGAATCATATGAATAATTTAATGACTCAAAAATTTATGAACTAAATTGGCTAATTTTTTATGACTATCTTTGACTGCTAAACTTTCTGCTCCCAGAGCCATTTTTTCTAACTTTTCTGGTGATTTTAATAACTCTAAAACTTCAGTCTGGAGTTTTTCTGGAGTTAATTCTGACTGAGTAAAAACTAAGGCAGCATTCTGATTAGAAAAAACCTTAGCATTATAAGCTTGATGATTATCTGCAGCATAAGGATAAGGAATTAAAATTGATGGTTTATGAGTAACTGCTAATTCTGTTAAACTACCTGCTCCAGCGCGACTAATTACCAAATTAGCCCGCTGAAATAAACCAGCCATATTATCATAAAATGTCATAGGAAAATACTGGGGATGCTCTACACTAAAAGCATCTGGATCATTTTCTCCTGTTTGATGAATAATCCAAGCTCCAGTTTCTACCCATGCTGGAATACATTTTCTCACTAATTGGTTAACTGCTACTGCTCCTTGAGAACCCCCAACAACTGCAATTACAGGAACATTTTCTGGAATGGGCAAATCTAGGGCTTGAGGAGAAATAAATTCTTCTCTTACAGGAGTACCCACATATATAGTCTTCCCAGAAGGGAGATATTTTGCCCCTTCCTCAAATCCTACTGCTACAACATTACATAAACGACTAAACCAGCGCGTTACCTTCCCTGGTAAAACATTAGATTCGTGGAGTATAACTGGTAAACTCAGGGAACGAGCTGCAATAATCGCTGGAGCTGCAATATAACCACCAGTAGTAAACAATCCTTTAAATTGGCCCCGCTTAAGTATCTGTCTTACCTGTAAGATAGAAGCAATAAGTCCACTTAAAATCTTGAAAGTTCCCAGGCCCAATTTCTGCTGAAAGCCTTCAACTGATATAGTATGGAGAGGATACTGGGATGGTACTAACTTAGTTTCTAAACGGTTAGGAACTCCTAGCCATTCAATTTCATAATCCTTTAATTGATTAGCAGTGGCGATCGCTGGAAATAAATGTCCGCCTGTGCCACTTGCTGCGATTAATAATTTAACTGGTTTATTTGTCAAAATTTTTGTCTCCTTAAATTAAAAGTTAGTAGGGGCTAATGGCCATTCGCCCGTACAAAAGTCAAAAGTCAAAAGGGAGATAAATTAATAATTTCTGTATTGTAATTTATTTGACCTTGAGTTTTGCATAGTAAAAAGTCAAAAGTTAAAAATTTAAAATTAAAAGGGAGATAAATTAATAATTTATCGATTGTAATTTATTTGACTTTGAGTTTTGCACAAATAAGACAAAGTGTAAAAGCTCTCTTTTTTTCAGCTATGGTTTATAAATATCTTTACTTAAGATAAAATATAACAACAGCAATTACCTGATAGCTGACACCTGAATGCTTATATCTATTCATTATCAATTAATCAACCTGGTTCTGAGAACCAGCAAATTTCCAACTAACAACTTTTAGAAGTTAAAAATGATTATTTCTCAAATCCCATTTCGTCGGCAAAGCAAATTTTTTACAAAATTTAAGCAATTATCAACAACATTATCTGGTTCATTATTACTTGGTTTAACTGTTTTTTCAGGAGTAGTTTTCTCTCCTAATTTTACTTTGGCTCAAGGTAGCTATCAAACACCTGAAGAACTGACAAATCTATTGAAAAAAATTGATCGAGCTGCCAGTCGTCAAGACTTAGAAGATGTTATGGATTTTTATAGTAATGATTTTACTAATTCTGATGGTTTAAATCGGGAAAGTTTAGAAGCAGCTTTAGCTAATTTTTGGCAACTCTATAAATCAGTTAAATATCGCACAAAAGTTAAATCTTGGGAAACTGATGGTGATGCTATTGTGGCAGAAACTATCACTTATATTACTGGTGTCCAAGAAATGAAAGATAGAGATATAACTTTAAAGTCTACTATTACTTCTAAACAGCGTTATGAAAATAAAAAGATTGTTGAACAAGAAATTTTAGCCGAGCAGAATCAACTAACATCTGGAAAAAAACCACCTATTGTTAATATTAATTTGCCCTCAGAGGTAGAAGTAGGTGAAAAGTATAATTTTGATGTGATTGTTGAAGAGCCTTTAGGCGAACAAATTATGTTAGGAACTGCTTTGGCAGAACCCATTAATGAAGATTCTTATAATTTTGAAACGGCTAATTTTAAATTAGATGTATTGTCTTCTGGGGGAATTTTTAAAATTGGTGAGGCTCCAGAAAATTCTGACGATCAATGGTTGTCAGCAATTTTAATGCGAAAAGGAGGTATTACTATTAGTACCTATCGTTTACGAGTTATTTCGGAATAGTTAGCATTCAGCAGTCAGCTAACAGCTATCAGCTACCAAAAATAATAAAAAATAGCAAAATTTTATTCTAGTAAAAATGATTTCTGTTGAAGATAAAATAGTTTTAATTACGGGTGCAAGTAGTGGTATTGGAGAATCTTGTGGAAATATATTTGCTGAATCAGGAGCCAAATTAATTTTAGCTGCTCGTCGCCAAGAAAAACTAGAAAAACTTGCTGATGAATTGACTAAAAAATTTGAGACTAAAGTTTATTTATTACAGTTAGATGTACGCGATCGCCTAGCAGTTGAATCAGCAATAAATTCTTTACCAGAACCTTGGAAAAATATTGATATTTTAATTAATAATGCTGGTTTAAGTCGTGGTTTAGATAAACTTCATCTCGGCGACTTCAACGATTGGGAAGAAATGATAGATACTAATGTTAAAGGATTACTATATATGACTCGTTATATTGTGCCAGGAATGGTTAGTCAAGGTCGAGGTCATGTAGTTAATATTGGTTCTATTGCTGGTCGTGGGGCATATCCTGGAGGTAATGTTTATTGTGCTTCTAAGGCTGCTGTTAGGGCAATTTCTGAGGGTTTAAAACAGGATTTATTAGGAACCCCGGTCCGAGTAACTGAAATTCAACCAGGTTTAGTAGAAACAGAATTTAGTGAAGTTCGGTTTCATGGGGATACAGAAAAGGCTAAGAATGTTTACAAAGACTTGACACCTTTAACAGGAGATGATATAGCCGACTTAGTATTTTTCTCTGTCACGCGATCGCCCCATGTAAATATTAGTGAACTATTGGTAGTCCCCACAGATCAGGCCAATGCAACAATGGTTCATAGACACAATACAACAAAAACAGAAGAGGAAAATTAAATTGATTATTTCCGGAGTTAATGGAGGAGTATGGGAAAGAGAAAAGGTAGATGCACCCTGATGGATAACCTCCGCCGTTATTGGTGGAGGTTTTTTTTGCTCATTGCTATAGAACAGGAAAATTGGGATAAGTAGGTCTATCTAATTAAATTTTGAAAAAATTGTAGGGGCGGGTTTGAACGAAAGGCTTGAAGTCAAAGGAATGTAGTCTACTAAACCCGCCCTACTCTGATTAGGTTTATTTATGTTCACCTACTTATTTCCGGAGTGAATGTAGAAAGATGGGAAAGAGAAAAGGTAGATGCACCCTGATGGATAACCTCCGCCGTTATTGGTGGAGGTTTTTTTTGCTCATTGCTATAGAACAGGAAAATTAAATTGATTATTTCCGGAGTTAATGGAGGAGTATGGGAAAGAGAAAAGGTAGATGCACCCTGATGGATAACCTCCGCCGTTATTGGTGGAGGTTTTTTTTTGCAATAGAACAGGAAAATTAAATTGATTTATTTCCGGAGTTAATAGAGGAGTATGGGAAAGAGAAAAGGTAGATGCACCCTGATGATAACCTCCGCCGTTATTGGTGGGGGTTTTTTTTGCTCTTAAATAGAACAGGAAAATTGGGATTAAGTAGGTCTATCTAATTCAATGTTAAAAAAATTGTAGGGGCGGGTTTGACCGAAAGGCTTGAAATAAAAGCAATGTAGTTTACTAAACCCGCCCTACTCTGATTAGGTTTATTTATGTTTACCTACTTATTTCCGGAGTGAATGTAGAAAGATGGGAAAGAGAAAAGGTAGATGCACCCTGATGGATAACCTCCGCCGTTATTGGTGGGGGTTTTTTTTTGCTCTTAAATAGAACAGGAAAATTAAATTGATTATTTCCGAAGTGTGCAAATTGTCTAGGGTAAGATACTGTTGATGAAGTTAACAAAAGAGATAGATTCGCGAATATTATTCGCGAACCTGTCCAGTTAATTATTTGATTTTTATTTTGCTTGCTCGTCAAAACCAATGTCCAATAAATTTTGTGACAAAGTATCAATAGTACGTTGAATTTCATCAAGAACGAGAACGCTTGACTACCTGCATTACTGCGGTAATATGAGCTTGACTACCAGGTTTTCCTAAATGCTTATATTTACTAAAACTCTTAGCCTTGTTAGTTTTTGGAAAAATTGGCTCTTGTGCTTGAAGTTTGTAATACCAATATTAGAACCTTATCCAAATAGTTGTGTTTGCCCCTTGACTTCAGCAGGTCCCCGATAAATTGTGCGACTACCTTTAGGAATAGAAATCCAACCAAACTCTTGCAGGCGATAAGTTAAATTAGAAATACTCACACCTAACTCATCTTTGATTTTATAAAGGTTTGACCACTTTGTTAAATCTCTGCCTTGTCTTTTCTCTTCCAGAATTGACTTTGGCATCAATAAACAACCTGCAAAATATTGTGCTTGCCACTCAATGGAGTCAATTTTACTGCCACCTGCACCCCGACAAACAAAAGGTTTTTCTGATTCTTTTGGTTTTCCATAATCACCGAGATCGAGTTCTAACTGTTTGACAACTCCATCTGCTTCGTCATGGTTAATATGTAGCACCCAATGACCGATTTCGTGACCAAGCGTCGATTCTTGAAACCCTTGAGGTTTATCTAAAATTTCCTCATTGATTTCAATTAGTCGTTCGGTTGGTAAGATTCGAGCAGCGATCGCTCCTTCTTCATCAGGCGGAATGTAATCCCAAACTACTCCCAAATCTAAAAAATCAGCTACTAAAGAAGCATCAAAAGGCCATTTGGGAGCAAAATTTGCGGTTTTGTGCATTTGCCTGAGAATATCGTTTGCCCGATGCTCAATCGAATCTTTGCGATAAAAGCTATAGGGTTTAAGGATACTCATACTTCATTCTCCCTTGCCGCTTGAGATATTTTTTGAGCAAACTCAGGATTTTCTTGTACTCGTCGGAATAATGCTAGCATCTCTCTTGGGTTTTGCTTGAGAATTTCCTCGTACTGTTGAGGAATTCTTCCAGCAAGGAATATCAATTCCTCTGGATTTAAGTTGAGATTTTTCGCTAATCCGCGAATCACTTCTTCTTTTGGCGCATAGTCTGCGCGATCGTTCTCTAGCTTGGACAAATAGGTGAAGTCCACTCCTAGGTGTTTGGCCAGTTCCCTTTGGGAGTATCCTTTGTCCTTGCGGGCCTTTCTAATTAGCCTTCCAAAACTTTTTGCCACGTCTTTTTACCTCCTGGTAAGTATTTTAAACTACTTTGACGAAAATTT
The DNA here is from genome assembly GCA_038747755.1 of Cyanobacteria bacterium P01_H01_bin.35. Lineage (GTDB taxonomy): Bacteria > Cyanobacteriota > Cyanobacteriia > Cyanobacteriales > Microcoleaceae > Trichodesmium. The sequence continues at coordinate 17,486 of JBCDJM010000019.1, read as the reverse complement.
CAACTTACCCCTTGACGATTAAATCAACGAGCGCTACAATAAGTTTAGTTGATAAAAAAATCAATGACAAACACACTACTGGTAAGGTTGAACAGTCAGTCAATTGGAATAAGGCTCTATATATAGTGTCATGCTCAAATTGGCGAATTGTAAATTTACCCTTAGTCTTCACAAGAATAGCAAAAGGGAGAAGGCATCCCCCCTACCCCCATTTGAAAGGGGGGAGGTAGAAGAAAAAATCTGGCTTTGTCTGGATTTTAGGCTTTTGATCGGTCCTAACCTTTGCTTCGACTGCTATATAATGCACCTGGAGGATACTATTATGCTCAGAACCTGGACAGACACCCACTACAAATTAGAAGACGAAGATTGGTTGTATATCGCCACCCATGAAGAACAGAATTCTGCCTCTCTTGTTTGCCCAGGATATGCGAGGGATGGGGAAGGTTTCAGCATTCACTTTACTCCCGCTCACATAGAAATGTTGGAGCATTTACTGGCAGCATTGCGAATTATTAAAGCTCAGGAAGAAGCAACCACAGATTACAAATATCCAGAACCAGTAAAGTTGTCACATCTTATTAATTAATTAGGGAGTAGGGAGTAGGGAGTAGGGAGTAGGGAGTAGAGGGAAGAAGGATAAGGGGAAGGGGGAAGAACTAATTATTAGAATTTACGCACTCCAAGCAAGAAACCGGGTTTATTACCCGAATTTAGATATTATATTCCAAATTTTAGTTCATAAACCCGGTTTCTGCGTAAGTCTTGATTGCGTCTGGATAATTAGCGATCGAACTCCGTTCCGAGGTTCGCGATCGAACTACATTTTGCTTCGCGATCGCCAAACTTCTCCTCTAATTTAAAAGACAAATCTTTCTCCAACTTCTCTCTTCAAAAAATTGGAAATCAATCAAAATCAAAGGAAACAAAAAAATGTCTAATACTAATACAAAAGCCAAAATTGATGTTTTTGGAGCCAAGCCAAAACAAGCCTTATTAGTACCAGAAATTCCCATTGCAGTTCGTAATAATTGTCAATCAGGACAATGGGTAATTGGAGACACAGATTACGGCTCAAAAGTATCAATGACAATCCTCAAATTCAGCAAATTTTTTGGCAATTTAGGTCAAACAATTAATACTTTGTGGGGTCAACTTTGGTTTGTAGCTGAGTCGGGAGAATTACCTCAAGGAGTGTTGATGGTGACATATATTAAAAGTCGTTCATTGAATGATTTTAATCGTTTAATTGCTTCAGTTCAAGCCAATGGAGTTGAGCCAGCAACAGGAATTTTTATTCCTGAATTTGTGAAACATAGCGGTCAAAAACCTGATGAAAATGGTGTGGTAAAACCTATTAATTATTACAGTTTAAAATGGCGTTGGCAAGAACGCACAGACTGGTCAATTATTCATCAGGCAGCAGCAGTGCTTTCTGAGGAAAGTAATTTATCAAGAATGATTGACTTAGAAGGAACTAGAAAAATGGTTTGTTTGGATGATTTATCTCCTAATGAAACTGCTAGTTTAATGGCTGCTCATACTAATAGTAATTCTGATGCTTTGGTGCTGAGTTTAAATGCTAGTAATGATACAGCTTTACCATCTGAAAATGAGCCTGTAGCTACTGCATTATCTTCATAAATTGGTAAGCATTCAGCTATCAGCTAATGGAATTCAAAAGTCAAAAGTCAAAAGTCAATTTTATATAGCAGTTCTTTAACATAAGAAGTACAGTTTTAGATCCCCCCCTACCCCCCTTAAAAAGGGGGGAGAAGCTCACAAAAAGTCCCCCTTCTTAAGGGGGATTTAGGGGGATCGTGAATGTACCTGATAACTATAAGAATTGCTATAGACTTGAAACTTGGGTAGCAAATTGATTTCATAAAATTATTTCACATTTAAAGTGAATTGATATCAGAGCTGATAGCTGAATGCTAATAAAAAACATCTGAAAATTCAAAGAAATACAAATGAGCAAAATTCCTAAATTCACCATTCATCAGGGTGCAAAAACACCACAAAAGCAAGAGTGGGAAGACAATTTACGAGGCAAAATAAAAGTTAAGCATCAAATTCGAGCTGATACTATTAATGACTTGGAAAATTTCAGTCAAGATTTACGACATATTAGTTTAGTTGTTGAATCTATTCAGAATAATTACCAGGCATTACTAACAGAAAATCATCACTTGAAATCGACTCTTTTACAGTTAGTAGATGATTGTTACTGTTGGAAAGGTAATCGCTGTGAAAAATGCCAAAAAATTCTCAAATCATTAGCTCCAGAAACAGCTAAGAAAAAAATTAATACTGCCCAAGAATATGAAGCTATTTTGACACAGCTTCGGAAATTAGGTTAAGCAGGAAGTGTGTGAAGGGTGGGAGGTGTGGGGAGTGTGGGAAGGGTGGGGAGTGTGGGAAGGGTGGGGAGAAACTATTCAGAATAATTACCATAATTACCAGGCATTACTAACAGAAAATTATCATTTGAAATCGACTCTTTTAGAGTTAGTAAATGATTCTTACTGTTGGAAAGGTAATCGCTGTGAAAAATGCCAGAAAATTCTCAAATCATTAGCTCCAGAAACAGCTAAGAAAAAAATAAACTCCAGTATTTCAAGCATAAAGCTTAATTTAGAGATACTGACAACTGATCACTGATAACTGATAACTGAAATGACACAAACTACATCTGAGAACAGCAAAAATCAAGTAATGAAATCATTTGAGCAAATTTTAGCTGCTCGCAAAAATATCACATCAAAAGTAGCAACTAAGGAGGAAGAAGCAGAGAAAGAAAAGGGTAAACAAATATTAGAAACTGCTGCTACTTATACTACTGATAGTATTGTTAAAGGTTTAGCCGATTTACAGTTAGATTTTGGTGGCATTGTGAATCAATTATTAGAAAATTTACACCAAGAATCGGCAAAACTTGATGAATTAAAACTTGCTATTGAAATAGAAAATCAACATCTCCAAGAGTTACAAAAAGTTCGTGTTGTTGCTGATGCACTGCATATTTTAACTCAAGAACATCAGGAAAAGTTACGATTCTTAGAACAGAATTTTAACGAACATCAGGAAAATATTACCAAGGATATGACGACTAAGCGAAAGGCTTGGCAAAAGGAACAAGAAGAGTTTGAACTAGCAGTTGAAGAGGAAAATCAATTGTTAATTAAACAGCGAGAACAAGAAGTTGCTGACTATCAATATGAATTAGAACGTCAACGTAAAATTGAAACGGATGACTATGAAGAAATGAAACGAAATATGGAACGAGAATTACGAGATTTAGGTCAACAAAAGGAAAAACAATGGCAAGAAAGAGAGAGTTATCTGGCGGAAAATCAAGCTGAATTTGAAGAAAACCGAGAGAAGGTTAATGGTTTTGAGGAAGAGTTGAAAAAGGCTTATGTTAAAGCTAAAGAGGAGGCAATTCAAGAAGCAAATCGGGAGGCAAAAGTTAAAGCCGATCTGTTTGCTAAAGAGTGGGAAGGAATGAAGAATGGTTATGAGTTAAAGATTCAATCTTTGGAGGAAACAATTCAGCGACAAACCGAACAAATCACCGATATTTCTACTCAGTTACAAGCGTCAATACAGCAATCGCAAGATTTAGCTATGAGAGCTTTTGCTAGCTCTAATAATGGTTCTAAGTAGAATTCAGAATTTAGAATTCAGAATTTAGAATTAGAGAATTAGAGAATTTAGAATTGGTGAATTTAGAATTCAGAATTGGTGAATTAGAGAATTCAAAATTTAGAATTGGTAAATTTACCTTTGATTCTAAATTCACAAAAAAACTTAACAGGAGAAAAAACAAATGGTTAAAAGAGTTAGTGCTAACAATACCAAAGCTGAAATTTTAGAAGCTTTTGCCGAATTAAAAAAGGAAAAATCTGCCCTAGAAACAGAAGTTAAGGAGTTAAGTCAGGGAGGTAAAACTACTACTAAAACTTCTGTAGATTCAATTTCAAAACAACCAGAAAAAAAAGGAGCAAAATCTATGAACATCAATCAAATTCAGAACAAACAAAGTATGCAATATACAATTGAAAATTTACTCGCGCTGCAAACTGGTTTTGGTGGAGCTGTTAGCGAATTATCAGAAAAGCTCACTTCAGAAGCTACTAAATTAGAAGACGTTCGACAAAAAGTTGGAGAAGAAATTAAACAATTGAACGATTTGCATAATTTAGAAAATCTTGAGGAAAATACTTTAGATAATTTGATTCAACAGTATGAACAAAACGCTAAAGAATTTGAAGCTGAATTTAGCGATCGTCAAGAAACATTACAACAAGAAATAGAGTCAGGAAAACAATCTTGGGCAAAGGAACAATTGGAACATCAACGCAGTATTAAAGAACGAAATGATCAGCAAAATAAAGTTAGTCAACGGGATGCTGAAACTTATGAATATGACTTGCAGTTGCAACGGGATTTAAATATTGATGAGTATGAACAAAACAAGAAAAATTTGTATCAAGAATTAGAAGAATCTCAAAAACAACAGGAGAAATTGTGGTCTGAAAGAGAGCAGTCTCTTTCAGAACGGGAAAAAGATTTTGCCGAAGTAGAATTGAAGGTAAAAGACTTTGAAAAAGAACTAGAAGCTAATATCAAGAATGGTAAGGAAAATGGGCGAAATATTGGCACTTATCAAGCTAAAGTTAAATCCGATTTGTTGGCAAAAGAAGTAGAAGGAGAGAAGCAATTTTATGAACTACGCATTCAATCTTTACAACAGACAATTCAAAATCAAGAACAGCGGATTAAAAACTTATCTCAACAATTAGATTCGACTTTAGTTCAGGTTCAAGATTTAGCTGTGAAAGCCATTGAAGGTGCATCAAATTCTCGTTCATTTCAAGCTATGAAAGAAATTGTTCTAGAACAAAAGAATCAGCAAAAGAAAAATTAATTTATAATCTAAAATAGTCAGCGATCTGCTTTCAGGAATTTACTGAAGGCAGACCGCTTTCTTATATTATATTTACTTTGATTATATTTAGATAATTCGATAGTACAATTTTTTAACTGTCTACCTAAAAATTTTATCTATAAATATCACAGCTTATTTATTTGTATCGTTATAGAAAATCAAAAATATAGCACTATGTTTGTAGAATTGCTCTAGCCAGAAGTATAGATAGGGCTAGAGCAATTCTACGAACTCTAATTATAACTATTCAACCGGACATAATATAACTTCTAACTTTTGACTTTTGACTTTTGATTTTTGACTTTCCCATAGCGATTGCTTGTGCATCTATAGAAACTGTCACTCTACTATCATTCCTATAAATTTATACACCTAAAATCAAAATAAATCAGCCAAAAATATTGATTGAGGTAGTAATTTTATGACCAATAAATATGTTCAACAAAAAGATACTGCTGCATGGATACTTCAAGTTTGGGCTTCCTTTATTCTGGCTACTTCTGGCACAGCGATAGGCATTATTTACCTACCTGTAGATAGTTGGATTAAAAGTTTTATGGGTATGGGTTTAACATTCTCAGTAGGTTCCGCTTTTACCCTAGCAAAAACAATTCGAGATAATCACGAATCTGAAAGAATTAGTGCCAGACTTGATGAAGCAAAAGTTGAAAAATTACTGGCAGATCATCATCCTTTAGATAAGTAGAAAGTATCTATATAGCGCTACGCACAATTTAGAATTCATAATTCATGATTTAGAAGTAATTAGTGACTGAGCTTGAGCATTTATAAATGTCCTAACTAATTAACATAGTGCTATAAAATTCCCATATAGTGGGCAAATACTTCTACAAAGTTAAATACTAATAATAGAAAAAAATTGGGCACGACACGAGTTTTTCAAAGGTCTATATAGATGATGAAAAATGATTAATTAGTATATTCGTGCCCAAATTTTTGTCTAGCTCATAGTACAGGAATTATCAAATGATGGTGAGTGAATGGGGATTATTTATTACTAATTTGGGTAAAACCTAACCCCCCAACCCCCTTCCCTGCAAGGGAAGGGGGAGTATCTCTCTCCTCTCCTACAAGGAGAGGGGTCGGGGGAGAGGTCTTCAGTAGTTGCTCGCCCCTTAACCACAATTTTTGTTTGGACGAGCTACTACGATAAAAACTTATGTATATAGCATTTGCTCTAGAATTAATACGTTAATTCTTTGTAAAAGTCTAGAAATATTCTCTAGATCATTAAATTTGTATTAATTTTTTATGCCATGCGTTGTCAAAAAACGTCATGCAAAATTATTATGGTTATATCTACATTTTTGATAAAAAGGATAAACAACAGTGGCAGAAATAATTGGACCAGAAGAATGTTTCGACTATGAAAAAGAAATTATCTGGCTTGAAGATCCCAGTAAATATCCTTGGGTTAGACAGTGCAGTGTTGACTTTCTTCAAAAACAAGGTATATCTAATTCTCGTATGTCAGATATATCTGGAGCTGGGCACAAAATAATTGGTTATGCAAACTTAGAAGATGACGCACCACAAAATTTTATTGATGAAACTACAGGAAATAAACATTATTGGAGGAGATATTTTTATCTCAGAGATAAAGATTATGAAAACTATCAAGGTGGAACTTCTTATCCTCTAGAGGCAGTAGATCCCTTAAGCGTTACCCCACAGGACATAGGAGATCGCCCTCCAAAAAAGTCTCAAATTGCTGTGAGAATTCCTTTTCCACTTATGCGAAAGCTGAAGGATTATATTAATCAAACAAAAATGTCTCAAACAGAAGTAGTGGTAAGTGCATTGGCAGAATATCTAGAGGATAAGGATAGTACACCTCTAATTCATAGAATACTTTTACTAGAAAAAAGGGTAGAAGCGTTAGAAAGTAGGGAATAATCAAACAACTTGTCAATCTACCAGCTCGTCTAGACTAAAATTGTGGGTAAAATCTTCCCCCTCTCCTTGCAGGAGAGGGGTTGGGGAGAGGTCTTCATTGACTCAAATTTACCCACATTTTAAAACTAGACGAGATACTACAATCCAATATAGATTTTTATATGTGTTGCTCTAGTAGGACAATCTATAAAGTAACAGTAACAAATAAATCACAATGCCTAACTCAACTATCCGCGTTCAACCACCTCTAGAATTCATCCCACCCAACTTCAAGCCCCTAGTACGGCAAGGCACCAAACTAATGTTACCTTGGTGGCTGAAGTTCCAGGTATCCATTGCTGATATACAAGCAGACAACCTAGAAACCCTAGCCCAACTATATCAAAGCTTCCATCAAGGCAAAAGCCGCTTTCTCATGGCATTTCGTCATCCTACCGCCGACGACCCCTACTGCATGGGATATATGATTTGGTATCTATTGCCCAAACTAGCCAAACAACAAGGAATAAGCCTTCCATCTCTTCTCCACTATCACTTTCTTTTTGACCGAGGTATTCCTTTATGGGCAGGTGATTTTATAGGTAAGTGGTATTCTTATCTGGGAGGAAGTTCAATTCACCGTGGAAAACTAGACCGTCAGGGACTAAAATCAGCTCGTGAACTATTTGCTAATGCTAGTTTACCAATGATGGCCGCTCCAGAAGGAGCCACTAATGGTCATAATGAAAAAGTTAGTATCTTGGAACCTGGTGTTGCTCAAATGGGATTTTGGTGTGTTGAAGATATATCTAAGGCAAGTCGTTCAGAAGAAGTATTTATTGTGCCAGTAGGTATTCAATATAAATACTTGGATGAACCTTGGGAAAATGTAGAGAAACTTTTAACTAAACTAGAAAAAGATAGTGGTTTATCTCCAGGGATAGAAAATATTTCTGAACAGGAAAAATTAGCACCTTCTAAACTTTATCAAAGACTTTTGAGATTAGGGGGTCATTTATTAGGAAAAATGGAAGATTTTTATCGACAATTCTATCACCGAGAGTTGCCTGAATTAACTCAAGAAAATTCTCCTCAAGAATCTTTAATAGATGACCAAATTAATGAAAATATAAACACTCGCCTCAATACTCTTCTCAATGTTGCTCTAGAAGTTGCAGAAGAATATTTTCATATTCATCCTAAAGGTAGTTTTATAGATCGTTGTCGTCGCCTCGAACAAGCAGGATGGGATTGTATTTATAGAGAAGATATTGAAAATTTAGCAACTCTTTCTCCTGTAGATAGAGGTTTGGCAAATAGACTTGCTGAAGAAGCTAGTTTGCGAATGTGGCACATGAGATTAGTAGAAAGTTTTGTGGCAGTTAGCGGTAAATATGTTAAGGAAAAGCCTACAGTAGATAGATTTGCTGATACAACTTTGTTAATATGGGATATGATTAATCGTATTAAGGGTGGTAATGCCTTAAAACGTCCCAGATTAGGAAAACAAAGGGTGCAAATGACAGTTGGACAACCGATTTCTGTTTCTCAACGGTGGGAAGCTTACCAAACTAAACGTCGTGTAGCAATATCAGACCTAACTCAAGATTTGCAAAATTCCTTTGAGGGAATGATTCAATAAACATTGACATACTCCCAACGTTGTGCTTAGGAGACACAGCGGGATTCTTAAACTAGATATTTGAGTTGCAGTTTATACAGAGAGAGGTGATATCCTCCCGGTGTTTTTTTATTGTAGCAAAAGAATCAGGTATACCGTTTCTCAAGTTAGTGATACCAATTCACTTTAGAGATGTCACAAATAGTTTCCAACTTTAAATGTCAAATAATTGCCATAAACTATTCTCCGATGAAGGTTTTTAGTAGATGAAATCTAACTTCTAACTTCTGATTTCTGACTTCAGTGAAACGGTATGAGGTACATTTTATTCTCTTCTTTTCTGTTCCCTTTTCCCAGTTAAGTGTTCCCTAAAACCTATAATTTCTTACTACATCACAAGTGTGAAAATTGCTGTATAGTCACTTATACAACTTGACAAGAACTAAATTTTTTTCCATAACTAAAATCTATGACTACATCTGCTGATTTGCTAAAAAAAAAGCTACTGACTCTTGTTACCCAAGAAATGTTAACTCCATTAACTTCTGTTATGGGAATGGCAAGTGTTCTGAACCAGGAAATCTATGGATCTCTGACAGACAAACAGAGAGAATATGTAGAAGTCATCAATGAGAGAAGTCGATATTTGCGATCGCTCGTTGAAGAAATTATTGCCTTAGCAAAACTAGACGAAGCTGGCCAAAATTTAGAAAAAACTCCTATTGACGTGAAAAATATCTGTCAGCAAATAGTTAGAAACTTAGAACCAGAAAGAGTTTATCGTCAGGTTGAATTACAGTTATTAGCTGGAGGTGGCGAGCAGAAAATTGGTTTGTTTGATAAAGAAATTTTAGAACAGACACTACACAACTTAATTTACAGCGTAATTCAATCTGCTGGTTCAGGAAGTGAAGTAAAACTTCATTTGTCTGAAAAACAAGAAGAACTTAATATTGGAGTGTGGGTTTCTCATCCCCTTCTAGGAGATAATCTTCCTCATGTTCAACTCTACTCCCAACAATTATCTGCAATTGAAGAAAAAAGTAAGTCTAGCTTAACCCTAAATAAATTACAGTTAACATTTGCTGAACTCAAAGAAATAATTTTTGAGAATATGCCAAAACAAGGAGAAAATGTTAATGCAAACCCCACCCGCGATCTATTAGCACTGCTGTTCAGTTGTCAGTTAGCAGAACAACAGGGCGGATCTTTATGGATTCAAGGTTGTGCTGAATCAGGGTATCGATATATTTTAGTTCTCCCACTCTCTAAGTAAAGAGGGAGTAGGGAGTAGGGAGTAGGGAGTAGGGAGAAATAATTGATTTGATTTTTCATTTTTGGAGATGTCTATTATACAAAAGCTGCTTGAAACTCTGTATTATTATTATGGTGGTGGTGCATGGGAGCATCTGATATAGAATCCGGTTATATAATAGAGTTGTCGCTAAATAGAGGCAAAAAATAGCTCAAACCCAGACAGGACAATAATTACCAGCGTTTTTTATTTGCCAATAGCTATAATCTTTACAGAACAAGGTTTTTGGGGATTTTTTAAGTTATAAAGCGACAAGTCTAATATATGTTGATAATTCTATAAATTACTTCAATATAGAATCCCCCCACCTCCCTATCTCCACCAACAACTCTAATAAATATTCAACCGGATTTGATCTGACTCCCTTACTCGCGAGCAGGATACCCGCACTAAGTATTGCTTGTTCCTATCTACCATTATTGTTCTTCTTGTTAGTATCATAAAATGAACTCAGTTTGGCAAAAATTAACACTGACTAATCTCTCTCTCTCTAACTCTCAATGGCTAAATGCTAGCCACCTCTATGGTTTAATTAATGGTTCCCTCTATAACTGGCGCAGGGGGAGTTGGTTAATGCAATGGGGGGAACCCCTTGGTTTTGTATTACTGGCAATTGTATGTAGTCTAGCTCCTTTTGTCAATACTGCTCTCATTGGTTTCTTATTACTTGCTAGCGCTGGTTTTTGGGTATTGCTGACTGTCTCGGATAATACCCAGGAACATTTAACTCCCATTCATCTACTAATATTGCTTTACTGGGGTATTGCTACATTGGCAATGGTTGTCTCCCCAGCAAAAACTGCTGCTTTTAGCGGGTGGGTGAAATTAACTCTTTATCTATTCTTGTTTGCTTTAGGATCTCTAGTATTACGATCGCCTAAACTCCGCTCTTGGTTAATCAATATTTATTTATTGGTTTCCCTAATTGTTAGTTTTTACGGTATCCGACAATGGATAGATCAAGTTGAACCCCTCGCTACTTGGAATGATCCTAACTCCGCCCAAGCTAATGTGACTCGCGTCTATAGTTACTTAGGAAATCCTAATTTATTAGGTGGATATTTATTACCTGCTATTGCTTTGAGTTTTGTGGCAATTTTTGCTTGGCGTAGTTGGGCACAAAAATCTCTAGCAGTGACAATATTGGTAGTCAACTGTGCTTGTTTGCGTTACACAGGTAGTCGAGGAAGTTGGATTGGTTTTTTGGCTTTGATGTTTGCCATGTTGATTTTAATGTGGTATTGGTGGAGCATTTATATGCCGAAATTTTGGCAAACTTGGTCACTGCCAATAGCTGTGGGAAGTTTTGCAGGGTTGTTGATTTTGGCTGTGGTGTTATTAGAGCCTTTACGCAATCGTGTTTTGAGTATTTTTGCAGGTCGTCAAGATAGCAGTAATAATTTTAGGATAAATGTCTGGATGTCTGTGTTTGATATGATTCGCGATCGCCCAATTTTAGGTATTGGACCGGGTAATGATGTGTTTAATAAAATTTATCCTCTCTATCAGAGACCGCGTTACAGTGCTTTGAGTTCTTATTCTGTACCTTTAGAAATAGTGGTGGAAACTGGTTTTATAGGTTTGACTGCTTTTTTGTGGTTGCTGTTAGTGACTGTTAATCAAGGTGTGTTGCAATTGAAACGTTTGCGAGATGCTGGTAATAATCAAGGATATTGGTTAATTGGGGCAATGGCAGCAATGGTAGGATTGATGGGTCATGGTTTGGTGGATACGGTTTGGTATCGTCCCCAAATTAATACCCTTTGGTGGTTGATGGTAGCTATTATTGCTAGTTATTATGAAAGGAAACAATTAATAATTAACAATTAATAATTACCTCCTATTCTTAAAAAGAGGAGGATTGGTTCAGCGGACATGATATAATCGGTCATTGCGACGATAGGAAGCAATCTCAAGGCACCCCTGAGATTGCTATCCGTTCCGGAATGCTCCGCAAACCTTCCACGCAGTGACCGTCGCAATGACTACAACAATATCATCTCTGGTTGAATGGTTATAATTAAGCTTGTAGTATTCCTCTACCAATAAGATAGATATTTCCTCAGCTCTTACACAAGCGATAACAACGGAGATGATATTATTCATTTGAGTAGCGATCGCGCAATGTTTCACGAACTGCCATTAAAATTAGTCCTAATTTATTTTTACCTGTACCATCTTTGCCACAACCCCAATAATAATCACTAGGAGAATTCTCTACAATTAACTCATCATCTGTTGATAGTAGAATTTCACAAATATCGGCATGAGTTTCAAATTTTTTTAATACACCTCGTTCCATAATTTCATCTTTGACTTTTTCCCAATCTGTTCGCAGTTGATATTTCCTACTGCGCCCCATTTTTGCTGCTTCCCTTGGGGTTTTTACCTCCCGAATTTTATTAAACCACAGAGGATCTGTAGTAGCAAATTTCTGAGCTTGAAAATAATGTTCATTTGTCACCCACCAATATCCTTCAATTTCAAAACCATGTTGGGAAAAATTAGAAAAGCAACCATAAGGTTGTGAGCGAGTACCGTAAAAATAAATAGGCATATATAAAAAAAAATTTGCTCAGAAATTGTTTATAATATAGTTAATATTAACTGTAAGGGCGATTTATTCACGGAATGCTCCGCAAACGCGAATCGCCCCTACAGGGTTTTAGTTATGACAATTAGTTCATCAATATAAAAATTGGTGTACTGTAAAGTGCAAATTGCCTAACGTACAAGTTATGAGAGCATTTTATGCGCTTTCTCAGTTACTAAGGGAACTCCGCCGATGAGTTTTCAGAACACACTCTTTAAAGGATGACTACTTCTAAAGCCCACCTCTCGGGTTCTTCGCCCTCCCCGTTCTCACGCGCCCACTGCGTTTAACAATGGTACTATTCCTCTCGTACTAAGTATGTAAGCTCTAAATGTTGGGTCACGCTAGAGTCAATCACACAGGTTGGTGTTAAATAATTTCAATGAAAATAACCTCCTTTAATAGTTTTACATTTTGAACATTGACTGGTTCAACGCCTCCACCAGGATTTGAACCTGGAACCTTCACTTTAGAAGAGTGTTGCTCTATCCATTGAGCTATAGAGGCATAATATAGCGCCACGCGCAATTCAGTAGGGGTGATTTGCGTTTGCGGAGCATTCCGCTTATATAGTATATGTTTATAATTCTATAATTACTTCAATCTCCCCTACTCTCCAGCTCCAACTATACAATAACTATTCAACCAGATTTGATATCAGAGTGGATAATGGGAGTTGAACCCATACCTAGAGTTTGGAAGACTCAAATGCTAACCTTTACACTACATCCGCAAATTTGGTGGGCTGTATAGGATTTGAACCTATGCACTTCCGCTTAAGAGGCGGCTGCTCTACCAACTGAGCTAACAACCCTGATATTAGTGGGTCGCCAGAGACTTGAACTCTGAACCTTCCGCTTAAAAGGCGGCTACTCTAACCATTGAGTTAGCGACCCAAAGTTTCAAGGGAGATGTAGGGGAGTATAATAAAAAAAACGTTCCTACACTCTCCCAATTTCATAGCCTCGACGGGATTTGCACCCGCTTCTCCCTGGGTGAAAACCAGAGCGACTTATCTGTTTGCCCACGAGGCTATTAACGAGGGTGACGGGATTTGCGCCCGCGACCTCCTGTTCGACAGACAGGCGCTCTAAACTAACTGAGCTACACCCCCATTTTTGACCTTCTATCAGCTTTGTCGTCATTGGCGACTAGCAAGCTGATAGTTATTTGTAGTATGGAAATATTTACTTTTCCAGGTTCGTAACTTATGAGTGAGATACTTTTTTTTGTTCTCTCTCAACCGCCTTATATGTTTATACTACATAAATGCTACATAAATGTCAAGGGTCTAGGAAATTTTTTTTTCAACTTGGATAGAACCTTTACCAAAACTGAATTTCAGAATCTCAAGACAAAATATCAAGCAATGAAAGTTTTTATTTTTGACGATGTACTTGTACTCTTCTATCTGGGTTTTGCTTCCTAACCCATAACAGGAATTTTTGCATTTGTGGTTCATGCTTGAGCTTTTCTATAGTATTCAATTCTTGGGCTAAACGCTTATTGTCAAAGAAAGCATGAATTTGGCGATGACAAGCTGAACATATATCAATAGTCGGGCCAGGTTCAGCTTTCTTACGTTTAGTCTGTTGTCTAGGAATTAAGTGATGAACGGTTAAACGTTTCATCTCCCTTTCACATAGTTCGCATTGCATATTTTAAATTTTTCTCTATTGTATTTAACATTCGTCTATTGTGATTTTTCGGAATACTTCTCGTAATTTTTTCGATCGCCTTTCACAATATTGCTGAGAAATTAGAAATATTTGTTGTAGCAACCGAAATATGAAAAATCCTATCTGAGAAATACTTTTATATTTTAAACAAGTCAAAAATTATCGTCGCTACGATCTGAAGATTTTAGGTCAAGCAATAGTCTTGAAAATCCTACTGTTATCAGCAATATCCATAATTGATTGGAATTGAATCTCTTTGATAATGGTTTGTCATAACCACAGTCGCAATATTCATTCAACTGACAATATTTTTATTTTTTTAGACAAATGACAAAGTTTCATCATAAAAATATCTTAGCTAGAGGGTTTTTTGGAGTTTCTATTGCCTCTTTCCAGTGAAAGTATTCCCTAAAACCTAGAACTTTGTACTTCACTCCTGATAATATATCGCCGAGTTGTCAAAGATTAATAAGCAAATAACTAAATTAGGATCTTAACTAGCTCCCATGCTAATATTAAAAAGCAATCAGCCTTTAGTCACGTCGGTCATAAAAAAGCTGAAAACTCTAGGCTGAAAACTGACACTTAGTGATGATAAAGAGCTGTATATAAATTACAAAGGTTTACCATAACTGCCGGATCGGATAATTATGAGACATAAATTACTCAGCTTAATTTTGTTATTTATAGTCAGTTTAATATTAGTTACTTGTAGCGTAAATCAACCTGGAAATCAAGAACTTCAACCAGAGAAAGTATTAACAATTTGGTGGAATCGGGGATACTATCCAGAAGAAGAGCGGTCTCTAGAAAAAATTATTACTAAATGGCAAGAAAAAACTGACAACAAAGTTGAACTTTCGTTTTTTAGTCCAGATGACATTTTACAAGTAGCTATTGATGCTTTAGCAACAGATAAACCACCTGATATATTTTTTTCTTATAGAGCAGGATATACTTTAATTCCTCAATGGGCTTGGCAGGGTAAATTACTAGATGTTTCAGATGTAATTGCACCTGTAAAAAAATTATACGATAATACTCCCCTCAAGTCTGTTTATTTGTACAACAATGTTGAGTCAAAATTTTCTAATTATGCTGTACCAATAATGCAACGAGGTATTCATATTCACTACTGGCATGATTTAATTCGTCAAGCTGGTTTAGAAGAGGAAATACCTCAAAAGTGGGATGAGTTTTGGCAGTATTGGCAAAAAGCACAAAAAGTTCTGGGTCAACAAGGTCAAGATAATATTTATGCTTTGGGTTTGCCTATGTCTATTTATAGCTCAGATACTTACTTTATATTTGAACAAATGTTGGAGGTTAATAATTTAAAAATATTAGATAAACAAGGCAAATTACAAGTAGATAAACCAGAAGTCAGACAAAAAATTATTGAGATTTTAGACTGGTATACCAGCTTTTATAAAAATGGGTATGTTCCACCTAATGCAGTTAATTGGCTCAATTCAGATAATAATAGTAATTTCCTCAATCGCAAGACTTTAATGACAATTAATCCAACTATGTCTATTCCGGCTTCTCAACAAGAAGATGAAGAAATTTACTTGAATCAAATGAGAACTATAGAGTTTCCCAATAATCCTAATGGAACAGAGCCTAGATATTTAGTATCTGTCAAACAACCTGTAATTTTTAAATCCTCTGCTCATCCTGAATTAGCGAAAGAATTCTTATCATATTTAATACAACTAGATAATTTAGGAAATTATATTAAAGGTGCAAAAGGTCGCTATTTTCCAATTATGTCTCAACTATGGGAAGATCCCTTTTGGAGTAATACAAAAGACCCCCATATTTCTGTAGCATCTCAAAAGTTTACTAAAGATAAAATTTCTTTATTTAACAATTCGATCAACCCTGCTTATTCTCAGGTAGGTTCAGAAAATATTTGGGGTAAAGCGATACAACAAGTATTAATTGAAGATGTATCACCAACTGAAGCAACAGATTTAGCTATTAAGCGAATTAAAGAAATATTTTCTCAATGGTAAACTAAGAAAAAAGAATAATGTTTAAACTCGATGATAATTATGAAAAATAAATTTTTTGCAATAATTTTATTATTCATACTTAGTTTTATCTTAGTAACTTGTAGTGCAAGTCAGCCTCAAAATTCTGTCCAAAAATCTCAGTCAGAGCAAATTTTAACAATTTGGTGGAATCGGGGATATTATCCAGAGCAAGAAGAAGCTCTCAAAAAAATAGTTGCTGAGTGGGAAGACAAAACAGATAATAAAGTTAAACTTTTGTTTTTCAGTGAGGATGATATTTTGCAAGCGGCTATTGATGGTTTAGAAACAGGTAAACCACCCGATCTTCTATTCTCAGAAAGAGCAGAATATACTTTGATTCCTCAATGGGCATGGGAGGGTAAATTAGTAGATGTTTCAGATGTAATTAAACCTGTCAAAAATTTATATAGTGATACTGCTCTGAAGTCTGCTTATTTGTACAACAATATTGAATCTAAATTTTCTAATTATTCAGTACCAATAATGCAGCAAGGTCTCCATCTTCACTACTGGTATGATTTAATTTGTGAAGCAAATTTGGGAGAAGAAATACCAAAAAATTGGGATGAATTTTGGCAGTTTTGGCAAAATGCACAAAAAAATTTACGTCAACAAGGCCAAACTAATATTTATGGTTTAGGTTTACCTATGTCTATTGATGGTACAGATACTTCTATTGTATTTGAACAAATTTTGAAGGCTAACAATTTACAAATACTAGATGAACAGGGCAAATTACAAATAGATAAACCAGCAGTAAGACAAAAAATTATAGAGATTTTAGACTGGTATACTAGCTTTTATAAAAATGGGTATGTGCCACCTAATGCGGTTAATTGGCGTAATTCAGATAATAATACTAATTTCCTCAATCGCAATACTTTAATGACAATTAATCCAAGTATGTCGATTCCTGGTTCCCAGCAAGAAGATGAAGAAATTTACTTGAATCAAATGAGAACTATTGACTTTCCTAATAATCCTAATGGAACAAAACCTATATCTTTAGTCTCTATCAAACAACCTGTAATTTTTACATCTTCTGCTCATCCCAAATTGGCAAAAGAGTTTTTATCATATTTAGTACAACCAGAAAATTTAGGACTTTATATTAAAGGTGCTAGAGGTCGTTATTTTCCAATTATGCCTCAACTATGGGAAGACCCCTTTTGGAGTAATACAAAAGACCCCCATATTTCTGTAGCATCTCAACAGTTGAGTGCAAGTGAAACTCGTTTATTTAAGAATTCGATTAATCCTGCTTATTCTCAAGTACATTCAGAAAATATTTGGGCTAAGGCAATGCGACAAATATTGATTGAAGGTTTATCGCCAACTGAAGCAACAGAGATAGCTATTAAACGAATTAAAGAAATATTTTCTCAGTGG
>JBCDJM010000018.1:0-47188 GCA_038747755.1 Cyanobacteria bacterium P01_H01_bin.35 | reverse complement strand
TTGAACTAAACTGGGAGTAATTTTAACTGATTTCTTACTCTTCAAATACTGTTCCCAATGATGAGGTAAAAAAACACGATTATTCCTTGCAACCCATAAATTAACATAGGCAATAAGTGTTAATTTGAACCAATTTTCTTCATGTTCGACATCCGGAGTTGAATAAGCTGTCATCAACAATTTTTGTTTTCCAAATCGAAACAAATGTTCCATGACATAACGCTGTCGATAAGACTCATAGCAATCAATTAGACTTAACTCAACTGGTGCGAGAACCAATAGCAATTAACCACATCGGTTTCTAAATCCGATTACCGACTTCATCAGTAATAGTAATTTGTAGTAAAGTAAAAGGATGACGATTCATTTTATAGTTCTGAGTTCCTTTCATTAACATCTGGTTCCAACCCGAAATTGTTACTGTCAGTTGACGACCTTTTCTAGTAGTAAAAATGGATTGACTAACCCCAGTAGGTTCATGCCAAGTATTCTCATCTTTAAGGTCAAATTTATCTCCATACCAACGGGAATTTCCAGAGGTAATTGGTTGGTTTTCTTTCCTGATAAATTGACGGTAAAAAACTCGATTACTTCTGCCAGATGGTAAGAGTAATTAAGTTTTTTTGTTTGACTTTTTTGCCGATAAAATCTCTTTGACTATAGAGACTATCAGCTACTAAAACTGATAATTTATTTCCCGAAAAAGCTGCCGTTTCCAAGATTTTTTTAAGTTGTTTATTGCCAATATTAATTGCTGTTTATTCTGAGGTAACCCTTTCTCCTAATAAAGGAACAGCCCAAGGTACATTGCCTGTTGCTATTCTCTCACGCACAAGCGCATAGAACTGAATAATAATGACCAATACTAATGGGTTTATTTCCTTTAATTGGATTGGGATAATGGATAAAAGTTTTGTCGGCTAATGTAGTTGAAAAAGGTCGTGGGTAAGGAGTTGTATCAATTCATGCGGAAATTAAAATTTCGGGAGCGTAAGGTAGGAATTGTTTCCGAGACAGCTTCTAATAAGCGCTCAACTTGCTGTGAGTAACTATCCTCCTGAGTGCTGAGATAAAAACTCTTGAATTCCATGATATAAACTGTTATAATCTCGTCTAAATAAAGGATTTTCAGATAATTCTACTACCGAGTTGGCCATTTGATTTGATGAGAGAGCATCTAGTAATTCTAGGATAGTTTCTTTTCTGGGATTAAGTCCATGATAGAGGTTTTCCCTCCAGGATAAGAATTCCTTGATTGACTGCCTATTTTCTTGATTTTTCATTGTTGTTAATAACATCCCTGAATGTTAGCGTAAAATATACACTAACATTTACATTTTTTAATTATTCAGTCTCATGCCTAGTCAAACATCAGAGCAAACCACTCAATCTGCAACCCTCAGAGGAAAACAAATTCAGAGTTTAATCCGTAAGCTAAAGCAGAAAATTCAGAAAATTGAACGAGAAGGAGAGGTAACTCCCCGTGATTGTCATATCATTCGTTATCAAATTAATAGAAATCAGAAACTCTACTATTATTATAAATTACAATCTGCGGAGCCAATTTTTCCAATGGCTACTGATTCTCACAAAAAAAATAAATATACATATTTAGGAAAAGCCGGAAGCAAAGCTCATATTAATGCAGTGGAAAAAATGACTCGAAGAAATATTATTAATGAGTTGGAAAGGGTTGTTTATTCTATTTAAGAAAGTCCTGTTAGATATCTGTTTCGGTGGAGAAATTGAACCAGACCCATCCTATGATTTTTAGGATGATAAATAATCTCAGAAACGAAGATAATTCCAGATTTAATTCGCTCTTTAAACCTTAATTAAAGTAGTTAGTGTAAATATTACGCTAACTACTTTTTTTTGTCCAAAGTCCAATTCCTGGAATATCCATTGAATTGCAAATTCATTACTTCTTTCTAATGTCTACGTTTTATGTTAAGAAAGATAGTTGATAAAGCATAGCCTTTGAAGGGGATGAAAAAAAATCTGTGGTGGTGCATAGTAATTGTAGAGAGTGTGTGGGGAGTGTGGCAAGTGTGAGAAGAAATTCAAAAATATATATCTTCACCATTACAATGCAGGACTACCAAAAAATCAACTTCAGTATTTCAAGGCTCTGGCTTTAGCCGGAGGTACTGATAAGTGATAACTGATAACTGATAATTGATAACTGAAATGACCATTACTTATACATTTTTGGGTAAAGGTGGCACAGGTAAAACAACTATTGCATTTGCCACTGCCAAACTATACGCTAGCCAAGGTAAAAAAGTTCTATTTGTAGGACAAGAACCTGCCTCGACATTATCTTTAATATTGGGTGCTGATATTAATTCTAAACCTACAGAAATAGACTCGAATCTCAAAGCTGTCAATATTCAGGCAGCAAGTTTACTAGAAAGCGGTTGGGAAGAACTGAAAAAACTAGAAGTTGAATATCTCCGTACGCCCTTCTTTAAAAAGGTATATGGTCAAGAACTGGGAGTATTACCAGGAGTAGAAGGAATTCTGACTATTAATGTTATGCGGGGATATAGTGCTAGTGGGGAATATGATTTAATTATTTACGATGGCACAGGAGATAAAGAGACTTTACGACTTTTGGGGTCTGCGGAAGTTATGAGTTGGTATATTCGTCGCTTCCGTCAAGTTATTCTCGACTCAGACCTCTACAAAGCTATTTCTCCATTTGTTCAACCAGTTAGTAGTGCTATTTTCAATGTTGATTGGACAGGGGATAATTTTTCTCAACCGAATGCCAAAATGAATGAACTTTTAGACAATGCCAAAGCTACTATAGCTGATCCAAATAGGGTAGCAGCATATCTAGTTACTACAGATGATAAGGCAGCGATCGCTACAGCAAGATATTTATGGGGAAGTGCCCAACAAGTTAATCTGACTGTAGGGGGAGTAATTCTTAATCAGGCAGACTTGGTGGATAATATTACTGCTGAATCTTCACCAATTACTGCTGAGTTTGGACCATTATCTGTAACTCCCGTTCCCCGTCGTTCTAGTGAAAACTGGCAACCTCTAATGGATGCTCTGCCAGATTTTAGTCAAGCAGTGAAAGCTCCTAAGCCGATCATTATAGATATTGAAAAAAGTCAAGTAAGTTTATTTTTGCCTAGCTTTGATAAAAAACAAATTGGACTTACGACTAATGGGCCAGAGGTAACTATTGAAGCGGGAGACCAGAGAAGAAATATTCTCCTTCCTCCACCTTTAAGTGGAAAACCTGTTACTGGTGCAAAGTTTCAAAATGATTATTTGATTATTTCTTTTTAATTAGGGAATAGGGAATAGGGAATAGGGAAGATAGGGAGTAGGAAAAAAGATTGATTTTTTGCTTTGCTCAAAAGTTTATAGTAATTTTCAGAGATATTAACCACACAGTCAAAACTAAAATCTTCAGGACTTACGCAAAATATCGAATCATACGCTATATGTAGTGGCGGTGGGCGGCTGGGCACGAGACGATATGGTGGTTCTGCGTAAATCCTGATCTTGTAGGGACGTTATCAAATCACAAAACATTTTATGGCGCTTTTCATTTGAGTCAGCGACAAAGTAGGGACGTTGCATGCAACGTCCCTACAGGGTTATCATTTTTTGTATGTTGTTTATTGACCTGAAAACGGCTATAAGGTGTATAAGAGGACTTATGCACAAACCGGGTTTATGAACTAAAATTTGCAATTATCTTGCATTAAATTAGGGTAATAAACCCGGTTTATTAGTTGGGATGCGTAAGTTCTATATGAATTACTTTTACTAATCAAAATAATTCTAATTAAAAATGACTAATCAAGAACCAAAACAAGAACAAAAAGAAACTGAAAATAGCACTGCTAAAACCAGACAATTATTAGGAATGAAAGGTGCTGCAAGTGGAGAAACTAATATTTGGAAAATCCGCCTGCAATTAATGAAACCTATAACCTGGATTCCTTTAATATGGGGAGTAGTTTGTGGAGCTGCATCTTCAGGAAATTATAGTTGGAATCTAGAAAATGTCTTGATTTCTGCTGCTTGTATGTTATTATCAGGACCTTTAATGGCTGGTTATACACAAACTTTAAATGATTTTTATGACCGGGAAATAGATGCTATTAATGAACCTTATCGACCTATTCCTTCTGGTGCAATTTCTATTCCTCAAGTTGTGACTCAAATTGTCTTTTTGTTACTAGCAGGAGTTGGTTTATCATATATTCTAGATTTGTCTACTGGTCACGATTTTCCAATCATTACTATGCTTTGTTTATTTGGTGCATTTTTAGCTTATATTTACTCAGCACCACCACTGAAGTTAAAACAAAATGGTTGGTTAGGAAATTATGCTTTAGGTTCTAGTTATATTGCTTTACCTTGGTGGACTGGTCATGCTTTATTTGGAGAGTTAAATTTAACTATTGTAATTCTGACTTTATTTTATAGTTTTGCTGGATTAGGAATTGCTGTAGTTAATGATTTTAAGAGTGTGGAAGGAGATGAAAAGTTAGGTTTAAAGTCACTTCCAGTTATGTTTGGCATTGGTACTGCTGCTTGGATATGTGTATTAATGATTGATATTTTTCAAGCTGGAGTTGCAGCTTATTTAATTAGCATTCAGGAAAATTTGTATGCTGTTATTTTGTTGTTAATGGTAATTCCTCAGATTACTTTTCAGGATATGTATTTTCTCAGAAATCCTCTAGAAAATGATGTGAAATATCAAGCAAGCGCTCAACCTTTTTTAGTATTAGGAATGTTAATTACAGGTTTAGCTTTAGGTCATGCAGGAGTTTAATTCAGTTATCAGTTATCAGTTATCAGCAAGGAAGAAGTAAGAAGGAATAATTAAAAAGGCTAAAAATTTTAATGTAGGGACGTTCTATGGAACGTCCCTACTTCTCTCTTTTAGATAGAATAAACTTGGTTATATAGAATGACAAAAAAAGTCGATGTTAGTAGTAAACGTATAATTGGAATTTCTCCCAAACGTTGGGTAGAATGGGTAAGTAAAATTCCTAATGTTACTGCCTGTAGAAATTATTTCTTCAGACTTCCAGTTGTTTTATTTTAGGAAATAAATGATATACTAGGAAATAGCTAAACTTGAAAACAAATGCAATCGTTTATGTTTAGTTATGAGCAGGTACTAAATCAAGTATATAATCTTTCCTATACAGATAGACTGAGATTACTAGAAGCATTGCAAAAAATGCTGAATGAGGGGGGAAAAGTTGTGGAAAATGACACAAGCGACGATCGTTTGCAAGTGCAAGAATGGCAGGTAGAGCATATTAAAGAAGGTTTACGCCAGGCAGATGCAGGTGAGTTTGCTAGTGATGAAGAAGTTGCTGCAGCTCTAGCAAGATGGCGACAATGAAGATAATTTGGACTCGCCTCGCTTTGGAGGATATCAATGATGCTTAGGAGTACATCGCAGCGAATAATCCTAATGCTGCTCTAGATACCATAGAGAAGATTGAAAATTAAATAAGTAGGTTGCTTCAGTATCCTGAGATGGGTAGACTAGGGCAGGTAGTGGGTACGAGAGAATTGGTTGTTATAGGTACGCCGTTTATTGTGCCGTATCGAGTTAGGGGCGATCGCTTGGAGATTTTAGCAGTTATAGCACTACGCAAATAGGTTAGGACATTTATAAATGCTCAAACTCAGTCAGGGATTACTTTTGACTTTTGACTTTTGAATGCATGAATTGCGCGTAGCGCTATATTCATGGTGCGAAAAAGTGGCCAGAACATTTTTAAATTGGTGGGAGTTGCGATCGCTCCCAATACCTTTATAAAT
This sequence comes from Cyanobacteria bacterium P01_H01_bin.35, assembly GCA_038747755.1. Classification (GTDB taxonomy): domain Bacteria; phylum Cyanobacteriota; class Cyanobacteriia; order Cyanobacteriales; family Microcoleaceae; genus Trichodesmium. The sequence continues at coordinate 41,371 of JBCDJM010000018.1, read as the reverse complement.
ACACAATCAATAAATTTATCAATAGAATTGGCTGCTGGCAAAGCGCGATCGCTCCCAACTTCTAATGCACAGAAATTATGCATTCGGCACTATATATAGAATCTAATGTAGGGACGTTCCATGGAACGTCCCTACCCCTCTGTGTTAGACAGAATAAACTCGGTTATATAGAATTGGCTGCTGGCAAAGCGCGATCGCTCCCAATACCCAAAATACCTTTATAAATACATCAGGACTTACGCAAAGCAACACAATTTCGTCATTGCGAGCGACAGCGTTTGCGGAGCATTCCGTCAGGAAAGCAATCACCAGCGACTAAAACTCGTTCCGTTTGGGTAAGTCCTGTACACAATCAATGTTCTATGAAAATCTTTTATTGATTCAAAAATTTACCCCAATCAAACTTAGGCCAGGTACGATGAAAATCAAAGGCTAACAAACTTGCTCAAAGCACTGATAGATAAACGGTTGAGCATTTTCTAATCACAATTTTACGGAAGGAGGAATGTTCGCGGGTGTTGAAAATAGTTACTTAATCCGGAAAGAAAAATATTACTTGTATAAATAAGATTCAGAAGATTTGTAAAACGTGATGTTACTTTTATGAAGATTTGATGAAGTTGGCAAAATGCTCTTGACAGTAGGGGGGGGAGAATAGAATCGAATAGAAGAAGAAAATTATTATATAAAGTTAAATCTTAATATGAGGAACTACTTAGGTCAGTATATTGCGGGGAATGGCGCTGCTGGCGCTGCTCTACTAGCTTTCTTGGCCAGTCTGTTTGCCTGCTCTGAAGCCCATGCAGCCAACTTAGTTCGCAATGGAGAAACGGGTGCAGTAACGAGAATAGAGGGTTTAAGTGTTGAGACCGATGGGAACGAGAAGATATATGATGTCGACTTTTCCTTCCTGTCGGCTCAGGATGTGTACGGTGTCGGGCTCGACTTCGACTTCGACTTGATTTCTAACGCTGAAGCTGCGGCTCAGGCGGTGATGGCCGAATTAGGAAGCGATGAGTATACGCGCCAGTTCGGTGCAGATTTTTCTGATTCCTTTCATATAGGTTACTCCCGTATTTCGCGGGAGAGTTACGCGCTGATTGGTGATTTTGAGGGGCGCCGGGGGTCAGATGAGCTGGATGTGGATGAATTCTCAGTTGATGAGGATAATCGATTTGCCCCAATAGCCAAGTTTACGGAGGTAGTATTCGCAGAACCAGCAACGACACCCGAACCCAACCTAATTTTTGCTTTTATCACACTAGGCAGTTTAATGCTAGGTAGCAAAATAAAGAATAAATAGAGCAAAAAGAAGAAGAGAGGGGAATTTACCCTTCTCTTTTTTTCTTTTATGATACCTGGCACTTTACAGTTATCAGTTATCAGTTATCAGTTATCAGTTATCAGCAGAGAAGAGACAGGAGACAGGAGAAGAGGAGGAGTTAGGAGTTAGGAGTTAGGAGTTAGGAGTTAGGAGTCAGGAGTTTCCTAACAGTAATGCAAAACTGAAAACTGAAAAAACTATAATTTTAATGGTGCGATCGCTGGCATTAATAATGGTAACTAATACCTGTAGGGGCGAATGGCATTCGCCCTTAGATGTCCGCTCTTAGCGGAAAACGTCCCTACAATATTTTGCTTATGGCGATGGAGACAGGAGTTCAGTATTTAACGTTCATGTCGATAAATTTCTTGAGAAATAAGGAGTATAAAATAAGAAGAGCAACTTTACCTTATTAGCTTGAGACATGACAAAATCTAATACTATTGACAAAATTCCAACTCAGGTTAAGCCTGAAAAATCAGAGGAAAAAGTAGAAAAAGTAGAATCCCAGAATTTATACCTCCGCCTATTTAGTTATGGTTTGCCACATAAAACACCATTTTTAATAGGCATATTATTAACAATTTTGGCTTCATTGATTACTTTCTTTGTTCCTCAAATTAATCGGTATGTTATTGATGTAATTATTCCTGAAAAACAATTTAATATGTTGCCTTGGGTAGCAGGACTTATCCTATTGATGAGTTTTGTGGGAGGTGTACTGTCTTTTTTGCAATTATATGCGATAAAAATCTTTGGAGAAAACACAGTTAAAAGTATTCGCGTACAGTTATATCAACATCTTCAATTTTTATCTATTAGTTATTTTGAAAATCAACGTACCGGGGAATTAATATTAAGATTGGGAAGGGATGTAGAAATTGTCGGGCAATTATTTAATTCTAATTTAATCGCGATTTTAATTGATAGCTTTGCTTTTATTGTTGTTTTTATTTATTTCTTAATCAGCAATTGGCCTCTGGCAATAGCGATCGCTCTGACTTGGCCGTTGATTATTTATCTCTTACAATTTACTCAGAAAAGACTCAAAAAAATATTTCAAGAAACGAATCGAGCAAGGGAGATAATTAGTAATCATTTACAAGACACTATATCAAATATTACAATTATCAAATCTTTTGGTAATGAACAGTATGAAATTGACCGATTTACAGAATTTAGTCATAATTATATGGAGAAAAATCTTGAGGCAACTCGGTTTTTATCTATATCTACACCTATAATTAATACTCTTAATCAACTAGGTAATGTAATTACATTAGTTTTTGCTGCTTGGGGAGTAATGTCTGGTCGTTTAACTATTGGCGAATTAACAGCTCTTTTGGCTTATGTCACCCTTCTTAATAAACCAATTAATCGCTTTAATGGATTAATGAGTATGCTTCAAAAAGCAGGAGTATCTGCTCAAAGTATTTTTTCAGTTTTAGATACAAAATTGGAAGTTAGTGATAAAGAAGATGCGATTAATTTAACTTCTGTTCAAGGTAATATTAAGTTTGAAGAAGTGGGGTTTGGTTATCAAGATAATGAGTTAGTTATTGACAATTTTAATTTAGATATTAAACCAGGAATGTCCGTTGCTTTAGTGGGTTCTTCTGGTGCTGGAAAAAGCACTGTTGCTAAACTCGCAGCACGTTTTTATGACCCGAAAAAAGGGCAAATTTTACTTGATGGGCAGGATATAAAAGATGTAAGTTTAAGTTCATTGCGATCGCATATTGGTATTGTTCCTCAAGAAACTTTACTGCTCTATGGTAGGGTACGAGATAATATTATTTACGGTAAGTTAGATGCAACAGATGAAGAAATTATAGCAGCAGCAAAAGCGGCGAATGCTCACGATTTTATTATGGATTTTCCTGATGGTTATAGCTCTATTATTGGGGAGCAAGGAGTTAAATTATCAGGGGGACAAAGACAAAGAATAGCGATCGCTAGAGTTTTGTTAAAAAATCCCCAAATTGTTATTTTAGATGAAGCAACTTCAGCTTTAGACTCTGAATCAGAAAAATTGATTCAAGAGTCTGTAAAGCAACTTTTTCAAGGACGTACTAGCATAGTTATTGCTCATAGGTTGTCAACTATTTATCATGTGGATTTAATAGTGGTTATGGAAAAAGGTAAAATAGTAGAAATGGGAAATCATGCAGAGTTAATTGCTCAAGAAGGAAGGTATGCTTATCTCTATCAATTACAATTTTCTCAACTTGCTTTGGAAGAGGGAAAGTTATAAATTCAAAATTCAAAAGTCAAAAGTTAAAAGTAATCTCTGACAACTGATAACTGAAAGAAGGGAGGTATTTTTATCTGTATCAATTACAATTTTCTCAACTTTACTGTAGAAAATTCAAAAGTTCAAAGTCAAAAGTAATCTCTGACGACTGATAAGGGAATAGTGTTTTCTTTATGAGAGTTATGCCAAGCTGGAAAAAAGAATCTTACGAATAATAATTGTGATTAAAAGACTTTACTGAATAATTAATTAAAGATAATTTCCAGTCTCAAAAATGGTATGGAAATCATTTATTATAACTCCTTTACGGGCGATTCGCCTTTGGACAGCATTCCGCAGGAAATCGCCCCTACTACTCCTGACTCCTAATAAATAACCTAGTTATTTGCAGCAAACATTTATCAAATTGGTATTATATGGTTTCTAGTCCATAATCTTCGCTCTTTCTTTTTTTTATGATAAAACACTTAATACTAGCAGATAGCAGTGCTTCTCAACAGGCCAAATATATCTCAAGGCGCTAAAGCGCAACTACAAACAAAGACTTTTTGATAGCCTCCTTATACAAACATAATATTTTTTATAAGTATCTAAGAGCTGATTGATAAACTTAGCTGAAAGTATTACATTACCTAGCTTTCAGGAATTAGGAATATCGTGGATTAGGATTCTCCAAACCTAAGTATATCTATGAACTCAGCCTCTTAATATTTACTTTATAAATCAGCTCTAATATAGCAATCCTGAATAGATAGGTTGTCACATTTTATCGTAGGGGTTTGCTTCCTAAATTCCTTTTTAGCTTGGGTTTGGAGAGCAAACCCCTACAGTTTTTTTCACAAAATCATTTAGGAGATGATAAAATTCTACCTTCAGTAGCACTATAAACCTATTATCTTTTAGCGGGTTGGAGACCAAGCCCCTACAATGCTACTAAATTTGATAGAACTAATAAAATCTTAATACTAACACAACAAATATAAGAGGAAAAAAGTGGTAGATAAAGAACAGAAAAATATTAAAGAAATATTCTCAGAAACAGAAGCAGATATTATCAGAAAATCTAAGTATATAGAGTCTCAAGGTAGGAGGGATAAAAATAATTTCAACCCTGTATCAAAGATGTTGAGTAAAAAATTTGAAAATCCTCTAAAAGCACCAAAATTTGATGACATAAAAAAACAGAAAAAACAAGCTAATGCTAGCAAAAAAAATATAAGTAAAAATAGTATCAAAGTAAATATAAAAGGAATTTTATTTAGTCGAAAGCTATGGTTAGGATTAGGTTTAATTGGAATTAGTAGTATTGTTATTTATGGTGGTTGGCAGTGGCGAAAATTAAACCAAAGTTTACCAGAAATTGCTGATATTTCCTCTTATAGTAGAGACGGTACTTTAACAATAAAAGCTGCGGATGGTAAAATTATCCAACAAACCGGGCCGGCTACTAGAGAAAAAATTAAATTAGAAGATATTCCTACTGCTTTAGTTCAAGCTTTTATTGCTATTGAAGACAGACGTTTTTATGAACATAGAGGAGTTGATTATCGGGGAATTATTAGAGCATTTACATATAACTTAATTGCTAGAGATGTAATTCAAGGGGGTAGCACTATTACTCAACAGTTAGCGCGGATGGTTTTCCTGGATATGGAACAAACTATTTGGCGTAAACTCCGAGAAGCAATGCTAGCTTGGAAAATGGAAAAGGAGTTATCTAAAGAAGAAATTCTGGAACTATACCTGAATATAGTATATCTGGGTTCCGGTGCTTATGGAGTAACTGATGCTGCCTGGGTTTACTTTAGCAAACCAGTATCCGGTCTAACTTTAGCAGAAATGGCAACTTTGGCAGGTTTGCCTCCTGCACCCAGTCAATATTCACCCTTAGTTAACCCAGAAGCAGCTAAACGTCGGCGAAATTTAGTATTAGCAGAAATGCAAAAAGCAGGTCTGATTTCTGATGAGCGGGCAAAAATAGCGATCGCTAAACCAATGGAAGTACAACCTAGTGCGCCGAAACGTCTCATAGTTGAAGCTCCATATTTTGGTAACTATATTCAGAAAGAGTTACCAAAATATGTTTCCCCAGAAGTTTTGGCAAGGGGGGGTTTAACAGTGGAAACTACTCTGGATAGAAGTTGGCAACAAATAGGAGAAAAAGTAATTCAAGAAGCTGTTGATATTGATGGCGCTCGCCAAAGATTCGATCAGGCAGCATTAGTCGCTATTGACTCTACTACTGGAGAGGTGAAAGCGTTAGTGGGAGGTCGAGATTTTGCCGAGAGCGAATTTAACCGAGCTATTCAGGCGCAACGTCAACCTGGTTCAACTTTTAAAAGTTTTGTTTATGCTGCTGCCGTTGCTGCTGGTTTTCCTCCCACTGATGGTTATCGAGACTTACCGTTGACGGTGGATGGTTATAAACCCAAAAATTATGGTAAAAAGTATGCTGGTTGGCGATCGATGATTGATTCTTTGGCATATTCTGTAAATGTGGTGGCAGTGCAGGTATTGATGGATGTGGGGTTTGAACCTGTGATTCAGTTAGCTAAGGATATGGGAATTAAATCTGAGGTTAAAGCTACATATTCTATGGCGTTGGGTACTTGGGAAGTGAATTTATTAGAGTTGACGAATGCTTATGCAACTTTTGCTGCACAAGGTAAGTATATTCCTGCTCATGGAATCAAAAAAATAATTAATCAAAATGGTGAAGTTATCTATGATGTTAATTTTAAACCAAAGCAAGTGTTAGATAAGGATACTGCAGCAATTGTTACCTGGATGTTGGAGAATGTGGTGAAATATGGTAGCGGTGCGAATGCTTATTTGTACGATCGCCCTGTGGCAGGTAAGACAGGTACAACTGAGGATGCGCGAGATTTGTGGTTTATTGGTTATATTCCCCAAGTGGCAACGGGAATTTGGTTAGGGAATGATGATAACAAACCTACTTGGGGTAAGAGTAGTACAGCAGCATATAATTGGCAACTGTTTATGAAGGAAGTAGTTGAGGATATGCCTGTTAAAGATTTTCCTAAAAAGCCCAGTTTTTACGATCGCAAACCTACTATTGAACCTAAACCAGTGGAACCAAAATGGATGAGGTATGGGAATATTGGATCTGATGGTAGAGAGTTAGAAAGAAGAAATTATTATAGAGATTATTATGATAGTAATTATTAAACTTTGCTTGTTCTGTGAGAATAGTAGGCGAGTTTTATGAAGATTTGATGAATATATAGTCTATTTCGATGAAGATTTTATTTTAATTTTCTATGGCTTTTGTTTTTTTCTTAGATTATAGTTGTGATTAAAAATAATTCAATAAAAGAAAACAACTATGAAAAGTCTTAACTATACCCAACTCAACTAAGAGCAAAAAGAAGAAGTAAGCAATTTAATTGCACAGATGGAAGGGCAACAACAAAATAGCAACTCTGCTGTTCGCTTCCTTGCTCGTGGTCTTCCTACTATTGGTGATGAGATGGTTGCCTACGAATAATCTAGTCAGGACTTACGCAAAGACACTATATATAGTGTATGGCAAATAGAGCGATCGCCGTGATTTTTAGAGAGTGATCGCTCAGTACCTCCGATTTTATCTCTATCTATAAAAACTTAAACAACCGTCATTTTAATTGTAGGATATTTGAGTTCAGATACTAGATATTTAGATAATAATTGATGTTTGAGCTGATAAATAGTTTTCCCTAGAACATTTGCCATTTTTTTCAAATGATTCCACACCAACATAGCACAAGCAATGTGATTTTTTTGAATTTTTGCCTGACGACCCAATCCAAAATTCTAGCCCTGTTAGTTGTTTAATTTCTCTGTGGAATTCTTCTATTTTCCATCTAGGCAAGTGACTCAAACTCTACATCATCTGTAGAGGATTGGCTCAAGTCATTAGTAGCAATATATTCTGTTCTGTTTGTGGAAACAGTAGCCCGTATGGGATTTGACTTTTTTATCTCTAGGAAAACCTTTAATCTTAATAACTTTTCCTGACTCTAATTCCAACTCATTCCATTTTAGTTCTTCCAGTTTTTGGTATTTTTTTACACCTCCACCCCTTGCCTACTAAACGATTACTTTTTAACGGGCAATAATAAATTTTACCTAAATTATCTATTAAGGCCATGAGTTTTTGGGTTGCATACCAGCTATCCATTAATACTTTTTTGACTGGCATTTTCTTCTTTTCTACTACATCAACCATCATTTCTTCTACATGCTCTATTTTACTCTTTTCATCACTTTCTGGGTTATAAATACGATAATCTATTATCCAAAATTGCTCTATATGAGGATTAAAATATAAGCAATTAACTATTCCTATTCCACTCACTACTCCATGTTCATTGCCACTATACTGACGTCGTACAAGTTCGATTTTTTGGGAATATTTTTTATTAATAACTGTATCATCAAAAATCAAATAACTATCTTCAGTAGTTACAATTTCTTCTTTCACATTTTGCCACAAAATTTCTGCCCCTAAATCAATATTTTTTAAATAACGATTAATTTTATCGTGGCTAACTTGTTCCAGATGGTTAGCTAGATTTGTCAAGGTGTAATTTTTCTGACTGCTTATTAAATACTGACAATATTTGATATAATTAAAGTCCATTAAAAACTCTTCATAAAAAATTAATTTTATATTCAATTATCATACCAGATAATCTATATAAATCTCAATCAAATTTTTCAGTTTATGATAATTTTATTGTGGTTCAGGCGATCGCTAAGAGGCACTTAGTCTAGATCGCCAATGTACAGAGAACCTTAAGGATTAACACTATATGTAGTGCCTTTGCGTAAGTCCTGACTAAATAAACATCAGCAACTGTTGCATCAATCTGATACCGATAACCAGGGCCAGTAGAAAATCTGTGGTGAGTAGGTAAGGAGTTTTGTGTTTGCTATCTTCTGGGTATTTGAAGTTCATCTCATCAGCAATACTCATTGCTAAATCCAAATTTAGCAACGGATATTGTTCTCTGATATCAGTTACTATGTCTGACCATTCAAATAAATAAAATGTTTTTTTCTCTAGGTCTGATAGTAAGTGATGTTCTCTACCTGTTTTCCATCCTAGTATTCTATGGGAACGACCCTGAGAAGGAAAGTCGTGAATCTGAATCCAAGGAATGTAGTTTTTTCCTTCTCCTTCACCACGACCTTCTTTCAGGTATCGTTCAAATTTTGCGCATTGCCACTCTCGCTTACTTCTAGCCATATAATTTATGTCATGGTGACACTTTTTAGCTGTGATAATTATACAACTTTATTGTAAATTATACAACTTTATTATTAATTATACAACTTTATTATTAATTATACAACTTTATTATTTCACCACAATAACTGATAACTGATAACTGAAACCCTACTCCACCGTCACCGACTTCGCCAAATTCCGTGGTTGATCCACATCCAAACCACGATGAGCAGCAATATGATAAGCCAACAACTGCAAAGGAATAACAGTCAACATCGGCGACAACAACTCATCCACCGCTGGCACCGCCAACACATTATCAAACACATCCGCCTCCGTACTTTCAGGAGTCACCCCAATTAACTGCGCATCCCTCGCCTTAGCTTCCTGAGCATTAGAAAGCACCTTCTCATAAACCAAACCAGGCATCGCGATCGCCACTACTGGCACTTTATCATCCAACAAAGCGATCGGACCATGTTTCATCTCACCTGCTGGATATCCCTCAGCATGAATATAACTAATTTCCTTCAGTTTCAAAGCACCTTCTAAAGCAATTGGATAATTAATTCCTCTGCCTACAAAAATAAAATCTTGAGTGTCATTAAACTGGTGAGCAAAATCTTCTATTTGACTATCTTGAGCTTCTAACATCTGTTCCATCTGTGCAGGAATTTTTTGTAAATCATTAATAATTTCTGCGATTCTTTCGCCAGATAAATATTGTCGTTGCCATGCTAAATCTATAGCTAAAAAATAAAACGCCATTACCTGTGCCACAAATGTTTTAGTCGCTGCAACCCCAATTTCAATACCTGCCCGAATATCAATAATTTGATTGACTAAATTAGCAATAGAACTTTCCGCCCGGTTAGTAATTCCTAATAATATTGACTTAAATTCGGCAGGTTTATCTAAACGACGCTGTTGTTCCATTGCCAAAGCTGCCAAAGTATCAGCCGTTTCTCCAGACTGAGTAACACCAATCAATAGAGTATTTTTTCTCAGAGGAGAAGGAGCATAACGAGCTTCAGAAGCATAATTTACTGTAGTCGAAATTCCTGCTAATTGTTCTAATAAATACTTGCCAATTAAACTGGCGTGCCAACTCGTACCACAGGCAAAAATTTCAACCTGTTCTAAATTTTGATATAGGGATGAGGATAACTCTAAATTAGTAGGAGAAACCTGAATATTTTTAGCATCCCAATCACTATTAATATAAGTTTCTAAACAACTCCTCACAACATTTGGTTGCTCATGTATTTCCTTGAGCATAAAATGTTTGAAAATGTGTTTCTCAACTAAAGTCGGACTCCAGTTGAGAATGCGAGGAAGTTTATTTACGCGATCGCCATCAAAATTATAAACCTCGACTCCCAGAGGCGTTAAACGTGCAATTTCCCCATTTTCCAAACTGACAATAACTTGAGTATGAGATACAAGAGCAGGAGTATCAGAAGCACAGAAAAATTCCCCTTGCCCTAAACCGATAGATAAAGGTGCTTGTTGTCTAGCAACAATAATTTCATTCGGATAGTCTGCACAAACAACAGCGATGGCAAACGCACCATCTAATTTATTCACAGTCTGACGCACCGCCTCAAAAAATGCTTCTCTCTTCCCCTCCAAACTAGACAAAAATTCGGCAATTAAATGAGGAATAACTTCCGTATCAGTATCAGAAACAAATTTATGCCCCCGACTTTCCAATTCTTTGCGTAAGTCTCGATAATTTTCGACAATTCCATTTTGCACCACTGCCACTCGCCCCGTATCATCCGTATGGGGATGAGCATTATATTCTTCCGGTTTGCCATGAGTTGCCCAACGAGTATGACCAATACCAACATTAGCTGGCATTTCCACTCCTACCAATTTTTCTCGGAGGTTGTGCAATTTACCCTTAGCACGAACAGATTTGATTTGACCATCACAAACAGTAGCTAACCCAGCAGAATCATAACCTCGATATTCTAATTTCTCTAATCCTGATAGTAAAATTTCTGTAGCTGATTGTGTACCAATATAACCAACAATTCCACACATTTATTTTTTACTCCTAGTAACTTTAAAATAACTATTTAAGATATACTCTCTCAAAATTACTCATTCCGCAGCACAAAAAATAGGGGAATCAGTCCCCCTATCAAGTTTTTAATTTTTAAATTTTAATTTGTAATTTTTCAACCCTCTATTAAATCTCAAACCATTATTGTATAGCGCTGTGCGCAGGCAACAGGCAACAGGCAACAGGCAACAGGGGGAATAAATTGCCGATAATATAAGACTTTTAACTCTTTGATGTCCAATGAAAAGGATTTGATATTACATTCTTAAGCTTCAAACTTAATGATTGGCATTACAGAAACACTCAAAAAAATGTAGAAACTATAGTCATTTCAAATAATAATGAAACACTTTTTTAGCTTAAACCCTTTTGTAGCAAGAAAAACCCGTCTCAATCTAAACTGAAATGACTATAAATAAAAAATAGAGGAAAAATTATTAATTCCCTCTACAAAACTTTTAGTTATTATATCTAAAATTTTCCCACCCTCTATTAAATCTAAAACCAAAAACCAATAGAGGGAAATTAGTATTAGTAAGCGAGACCCATACTACGAGTAGTTTCAGCGCCTAGGTAAACCCGGACACTCAAAAAGTCAGTGGGGCAAGCAGTCTCACAACGCTTACAACCAATACAATCTTCAGTACGAGGGGATGAAGCAATTTGGCCTGCTTTACAACCATCCCAAGGTACCATTTCTAAAACATCTAATGGACAAGCGCGAACACACTGAGTACAACCAATGCAAGTATCATAAATTTTTACTGAATGAGACATGAATTAAATTCTCCCAAAAAATTGATTTTGCCGTACCTGCTCAAAGGCAGATGGGACAGCAAGTTTTATAAGTAAATTCTTCAATCTAGTTTACCGCACTGCTTCTCACCATTGATAAAAATTGTTGGAAAACTTAAAATATCTCAATAAATCTGATCGGGAGTAGGGAGTAGTCATTTCAGTTATCAGTTATCAGTACCTCAAAGTTGTTGGATAGGGATTGAAATACTCGAATATTTTTTTCATCCCCTATTAGGGGAAGCTTGAGACCTTATTTTTTAGTCAGGAGTAAGAAGAAAAACCTTTATCTGTAAAAGCTTTTAGATTTAATCAGCAAACCATAATTATTCAAAGTCCCAACTTTTCTAAGACTGGACCAGTTGACACTACATGACGGTCTAATCCTAGTTCCTTTGGAGAAATGCCCAAAGCTAAAGCTATCAATTGAGGTAAGTGTAACACTGGTAAACCTAACTTACGTCCGATAACTCTCTCTACCTCTGGTTGACGGGAATCTAAATTTAAGTGACACAGAGGACAAGGAGTAACCATACAATCTGCACCCTTCTCAATAGCTTCACTAACATGAGTTCCGGCCATTTTAAAAGACTGATTAGTGGCATAACTAGAAAGAGGCCAACCACAACATTGAGTTCGACCTCGATAATAAATAGGAGTCGCCCCAATAACCCGAAAAACATTTTCCATAGATTCTGGTTGATAGGGGTCATCATAAACCAAATTAGTTTGCCCTCTAAGTAAATAACAACCATAGAAAGCAGCACAATTAAGGCCAGACAGCTTGCGGGTGAGACGATTTTTGATTTCTTCGAGACCATAATCTGCCACTAATGCCCAAAGTAGATGTTTAACCTCTGTACTGCCTTTATAAGGAAAACAACTTTCTTTTTGTAAGAGGCCATTGATTTGTTCTAGGTAAGCTGGCTCAGTTTGTTGAGATTCTTTAAGACGCTCATCCACATGGCCAATAACACCTTGACAAGTGCTACAGTGAGTTAGTAATGGCAAGTTTAGTTCTTCCGCTAAAGCTATGTTACGGGCATTAACAGTATCTTCTAATAGTTGAGAGTCTTCTTTAAAAGTGCCAGAACCACAACAAGCAGCCTTTTTCAGTTCTATTAGCTCTATTCCTAGAACTTGGGTAAGAGCTTGGGTAGACTGATAAAGCTCTCGGCAAGCACCTTGAGCTACACAACCAGGAAAGTAAGCATATTGTAATGTTTTAGAAGGCATGAGATTAACTAATATAGGTATAGGAACAATATTTTATAAACATGACTTATGATTTGTGATATTAATTTTATCACTGTTTATAATATAAGATTGTGATTTCTATAATGTAGTTGCCAAATAAAACAAGAAAATACTTTGACAACAGTAATAAGCTTGTGATATTTGTGAAAAGTTAAAGAAATTGATCTAAAAAACAGGATTGAAATCTCCCCCTTTCGTGGGGGAGTTTTAACTAGCTATTAGCTATCAGCATTTAGCTAGCCTCCTGGGTCGTAACTACGTTAACAGCTAAAAATCCCAGGGTCTAAGTCCCCGATAAGGTTTGCAAAAATTAGTGGTGCGCTTTGCGTTGGGGTTAGAACCCCCCATTATACACCAAGAATAAGCTGTTAACGTAGTTCCTCCGTAGGAGGCTAGCTAAGTCCTAAGTGCTGACTGCTACTTCAATGCGGAGGGCACACTTAGACAAAAGGATGTGGAGAAAAGCGTCAGACTAACGCTAAGTTAGCAGGATAAAATGAAGCGTCAACCCACTGCATAGTTAACACTCGGTATATTTCTATGCCTTTAGGCAGAACCAGGACGTCAACAAATATTCAGTTATTTAATTGGCATAATCAGTGTTTAGCTTGAACCTAGTTTCGGATAATATTAGAAACGTAATATCCAAATTAAAAGTAAGGAGAAAATTCGATGAGTAAGGAAGAAATTCTTGACAAAGTACAGACAATAGTAAGTAAGCAACTAGAAAAAAATAAAGAGGAAGTGAAAGCAGAATCTAATTTTGCCAATGACTTAGGAGCTGATTCTTTAGATACCGTAGAATTAGTTATGGCATTAGAAGAAGAATTTGGCGTTGAGATTCCAGATGAGGAAGCAGAAAAAATTGCGACTGTCCAGGCTGCTGTAAATTATATTGAGCAGCAAACAACAGCAAAAGCATAATATTAAGATTGTCCCCAAAACCTTAAATTTCTGCCTTCTGGGTGTGGAATTTTAGGAAAAGAAAATTATGACAAATTTTGAACTTAAACGGGTAGTTGTCACAGGAATGGGTGCAATAACACCAATTGGCAACACTCTATCTGATTATTGGGATGGGTTATTGAAAGGTAAAAGTGGTATAGGCCCAATAACCCTATTTGATGCTTCTAAACACAAATCTCGTATTGCTGGAGAGGTAAAAGGATTTGACCCTCACGACTACATAGAAGATCGCAAACAGGCAAGACACATGGACCGCTTTGCTCAGTTTGCAGTTGCAGCTAGCAAACAGGCAATTGCTGATGCCAAGTTTGAAATTAACGACCTGAACGCAGAACAGGTGGGGGTAATGATTGGTACTGGGGTGGGTGGCATTAAAGTATTAGAAGACCAGCAGGAAATATATTTGAGTCGTGGACCTGGTAGATGTAGCCCTTTTATGGTCCCGATGATGATTGCTAATATGGCCGCAGGGTTAACGGCAATTCATACTGGAGCTAAGGGGCCTAACTCATGTCCAGTAACTGCTTGTACTTCTGGGTCACATGCTATAGGAGATGCTTTCCGCTTAATCCAAAGAGGATATGCTCAAGCAATGATTTGTGGAGGAACTGAATCACCAGTGACACCTTTGGGAGTAGCAGGATTTGCTTCTGCCAAGGCTTTATCTACTCGTAATGATGACCCGACTCATGCCAGTCGTCCTTTTGACCGCGATCGCGATGGCTTTGTTATAGGTGAAGGAGTAGGTATTCTGCTCCTAGAAGAATTAGAATATGCCCTGAGTCGTGGAGCAAAGATATATGGAGAGATGGTTGGTTATGGCATGACTTGTGATGCCTACCACATGACAGCCCCACCTCAAGATGGAGAGGGGGCAACTAGAGCTATTCAGTTGGCAATTAAAGATGGTGGCTTAACTCCTGAAGACATTAGTTACATAAATGCTCACGGCACAAGTACATCAGCAAATGACCCAACAGAAACAAAAGCGATTAAAAAGGCACTAGGTGAAAGTGCTTATAAGGTAGCAATTAGTTCAACTAAGTCAATGACAGGTCATTTGTTAGGAGGATCTGGAGGTATTGAAGCTGTAGCGACGGTAATGGCGCTTGTCCGTAACAAAATTCCACCAACCATTAATTTAGATAATCCCGATCCAGAATGTGACCTAAATTATGTCCCCCATACACATATTGAGAAAAAGGTAGAAGCAGCCTTATCCAACTCATTTGGATTTGGAGGCCATAATGTTACTCTAGCATTTAAAAAATACATTTAAAGATTTGTTTTAATTAATTGATAGGGATTACATAGGGGCTTTTGCAGCCCCTTTTTTATTGTTTGAAAACTAGCAGATAGTAGGTAAGTTCCGTGGAACCTCCCTATCAGGATTTTGGATCTAAAATTTGCCTAGCTTATCACTAACTCAAATGACTTGACTACTTCTCTTGCATAGAGTTCCCCACAGGTGAGATGATTTGTAATGTATATGGCCTGAGAAAAATTATAGAGTTATATGACTCTAGTGAAATACCTAAATTTCTACCCTCTGGCACTAACACAATTTATTTAGATACACAAAAACAATAACTATGGCTGTTGCAACTCAATCACTCGAAGAACTTTGTATTAATTCCATCCGCTTCTTAGCAATTGATGCAGTCCAAAAAGCTAACTCTGGCCACCCAGGACTACCAATGGGTGCTGCACCGATGGCCTTTGTCCTTTGGGATAAGTTCATGCGCTTTAACCCCAAAAATCCTAAATGGTTAAATCGCGATCGCTTTGTTCTATCGGCTGGCCACGGTTGTATGTTACTGTACGCTCTCATGCACCTCACAGGATTTGACAGCGTGCCTATGGAAGAAATTAAACAATTCCGTCAGTGGGATTCTAAAACTCCTGGCCACCCAGAAAATCATATTACTGAAGGTATCGAAGTTACTACCGGGCCACTAGGACAAGGTATTGCTAACGCTGTAGGATTAGCAGCAGCAGAGGCCCATTTAGCTGCTACGTTCAATAAGCCAGATTGTAATCTAATTGACCATTACACTTATGTGATTATGGGTGATGGTTGTAACATGGAAGGAATTTCTGGTGAAGCTGCTTCTCTAGCTGGACATTGGGGGTTAGGTAAGTTAATTGCCTTCTATGATGATAACCACATTTCCATTGATGGTCATACAGACATTTCCTTTACTGAAGATGTAAGTAAGCGTTTTGAAGCTTATGGTTGGCACGTTCAGCACGTTACTGATGGTAATACTGGTTTAGACGCGATCGCTGATGCTATTGAAAAAGCGAAAGCGGTTACTGACAAACCTTCCATGATCAAAGTTACTACTCTTATTGGTTATGGTTCTCCTAATAAAGCTGATACTCATGATGTTCATGGTGCAGCACTGGGACCGGATGAGGTAGCAGCTACTAGGAAAAATCTTGGTTGGGAATATCCAGAATTTGAAGTTCCTGCGGATGCTCTGAGTCATTTCCGCAAGGCAGTTGACCGGGGAGCAAAATATCAGGAAGAATGGGATAAGCTTTTCTCTGACTATAAGTCCAAATATCCTGAAGAAGCAGCTACTTTGGAGCGGATGGTAAGTGGTAAATTACCTGATGGTTGGGCAGATGCATTACCTAAATATACTCCTGAAAGCAAGAAGGATGCTACTCGTAACCAGTCTGGTGCAACACTCAATGCTATAGCTGGAGTTTTACCAGAATTAATTGGTGGTTCTGCTGACTTAGCACCTTCTAACAAGACTTTAATGAAAGGTTTAGGAGACTTCCAAAAAGGTCAATATCAAAACCGGAATATGCGTTTTGGTGTGCGGGAACATGGAATGGGAGCTATTTGTAACGGTATTGCTCTACATGGTTCTGGGTTAATTCCTTATGGTGCAACATTCTTGGTGTTCACAGATTATATGCGGAATGCTATCCGTTTATCTGCTTTAGCGGAAGCTGGTGTTATTTGGGTAATGACTCACGACTCCATTGCTTTAGGTGAAGACGGACCAACTCACCAACCAGTTGAGCATATTGCATCTTTACGTTTAATTCCACAATTACTTGTGATGCGTCCTGCGGATGGTAATGAAACTTCTGGTGCATATAAGATTGCAGTAGAAAAAGCTAAAGCAAGTCATCCTCAACCTACTCTGTTAGCATTGTCTCGTCAAAATTTGCCTAATTTAGCTGGTAGTTCCATTGATGCGGTTGCTAAAGGTGCTTATATTGTTAGTGACAGCGAAGGTACTCCTGACATTATCTTAATTGGTACTGGTGGCGAAACTTACCAATGTGTTGACGCTGCAGAAAAACTCCGTACTGAAGGTAAGAAGGTGCGGGTAGTTTCTATGCCATGTTGGGAATTATTTGAGGAGCAGGATGCAGCTTATAAGGAGTCTGTGTTCCCTGCTTCTGTTAAGAAGCGTTTGGCAGTCGAAGCTGGTGTTAGTTTTGGTTGGCATCGTTATGTGACTGATGAAGGTGCGACTTTGAGTGTTGATACTTTTGGTGCTTCTGCTCCTGGTGGTGTTGTACTGGAGAAGTTTGGTTTCACTGTTGATAATATTGTGGCTAAAGCTAAGGAAGTATTGGGTTAGTTTTGATGGTGGATAAGCTTTCAGCATTTAGCATTCAGCACTCAGCTAGACTTAAAACTTTACAAATAATAGCTTTAGTGCGTAATGCTATATCTGCCTATTAGCTATCTCAAAATATCAACTATAATTAAAGAGGTTCTCTAGAGATAGGGAACCTTTTAAATTTCGTTCAGGAGACTTTAAATGATGCTGGATCTATATACTGTAATTCTAATTTCTTTGGTATTGGGTGTGTTTATAGTTATAGCATGGCAAGTGAGAAGTTTTTCTCTGATTATTATTAGTAATGTTGTAGCAGGGTTTTATATTTTTTGGTTAATGCACCAAGCTTGGCTAAACTTTTTACTAACAATGAAAGAAATATCAGGCAATTAATGTGAGTGTTTTGTAAGATAAAATAACTCAATGGCAACAATAGGTTTGATATAACATAATTAGGAATAACCAAGTTTGATGATTAATTTCAATAAAGCATTTTTAGTCATATCTTTAGTTGCATCTACTGCTTTACCAACACTAGCAGAAGAGTCAGGTGGATTTTATACTGCATCCCTCGCTGCTGCTAATAGTATTTGCCGGGAAAAAGGTTACAGTCATGCTGTTGCTCGTCCAGATATGAGCGGTGGTGTTTATTATTTCTGTGTTAAATAGGGAGTAGAATATGACAGATTTTTATGGAGTGGATTATTATAACGTTTATGTATCAACACCTGATACACCATCAATTTATATGGGATGGTATCAGTCTACCACGGCAAAAGAGCCTCCAGTAGTAGGAGAGAAATTTTATTCTTGGGCAGGTGCAAGTGACTCAAGAAAAAAGGTTGAGCTAGAGGTAGTAGAAGTAGTGGCAACTCATCCACAATGCAGATTAGCTTTGTGTCAAGTTATTTCCGATTCTGTAAGTTATAGTTAGTAAGTTTCAGGATTGATTATTGTTTTTCTTAATAAAAAATCAGTTAATTTTCCGTAATTTTACTATTGCTGATAAACGATTTAGATAGTTATTATTGTATTAGGAAAAAACTTATGCGCTAAAAAGGAAAAATAGTTATGGATGAAGCTGTAAGAAAGATAGCAGGTGTAGGATTACCTGGTGTGATACTTTTAATTGCAATGGCAACCACAGGTTTCACTGGTGCAGCAGCAATTACAGCAGCATTAGCAATGTTAGGACCAGGTGGAATGATTGGTGGTATTGTATTCCTGGGAATAATAGGACTTGCATCAGATGCACTAGCAAAATATGGATTAGAAGCTTTGTTGAAAGGAGTTTATCTACAGAGAAAATCGGATGGTGAACCTTTATCAAATCTCTCTAGAGAAATTAATAGTTTACCAATTTCATTAGAACTTAAACTAATAGTAAAAAATGCTATTGGAGCCTAATATTTAAAAATAAAGCATAAGTCAATTTTGTTTTTATTGACTTAATTATCAATTACCTGAATATATCAACTATAATTAAAAAGGTTCTCTAGAAATAGGGAGCCTTCTTAATTTGGTAGTCCTGTATATGCAAACTATAGGAGTTTCCATGAACAACGAAAATAAGCAAAAGCAAACCCAAAAAATCGACTCCTTCTTAGGGAGAGGAATTATTGATGAATCTCTTGCCTTTAAGAAAGAAATGGCAGGGCGAATTGAGGAGATTATTGCGCGTATTGAGCAAAATTTCGATCACCGTTTAGAAAATGCAATTCTATTTTTGGCAGGAAATGGTAAGGATGAAAATTTGGAAGACAGTATTGGCTTCAATTGGAACGATTCGCGGTTTGGCCACTCGTTAGCTATATATTTGCAAAGTGGGACAAGGTTGACCCTTAAACAAGCTCACACTGCACTCCAGATGATGCAGAAATACAGCAAAACCCAACTAGAACCGAACGGGTATTCGCTGCCGAGGACATGGGAAGAAATCTCCCATCAGTATCGCGAAAGGGAGATCGAGATCAATCCTTATCTAGGGCATATGGTTCTCCAAAAGGATGAGGCCCATGACGCTTGTATCGCCATTCGTTACCCCGTTAACGTTGAAATCCCGGAAATACGAGAGAGCTTAGAAGACGACGCAGGCATTGAGGATGGGGAGAGCTGGCCTGTGTCTTCAGACTATTGGAACTGCTGCTACCCCTTTTGGCGGGCAGAAGGATTGCTGGCATACGCTGACGAAGACTGGTATGTCGATCCTGACATTGAGGCAGCATACTATTTGTGGCAGGAGGAGCAAAAGGCAGGGATTGACTCAGGGCGAATTTCTGGATTGTTCTCTCACTCTGCAACTCCCTCAACCATTGATGAATTGCTTGCCTTAGAGAAAGAAATGGCAAGGCGAATTGAGGAGATTATTGCGCGTATTGAGCAAAATTTCGATCACCGTTTAGAAAATGCAATTCTATTTTTGGCAGGAAGCGGTAATGATGAAAACTTGGAAGACAGTATTGGCTTCAATGAGAGGGATTCGCGGTTTGGCCATTCGTTAGCTAGGCATTTGCAAAGTGGGACAAGGTTGACGCTTAAACAAGCTCACACTGCACTCCAGATGATGCAGAAATACAGCAAAACCCAACTAGAACCGAATGGGTATTCGCTGCCGAGGACATGGGAGGAAATCTCCCATCAGTATCGCGAAAGGACGATCACTCTCGATCCTTATCGAGGGCATATGGTTCTCCAAAGGGACGAGAAGCACGACACGTTTATCGCCATTTATTTTGTAGAAGAGGGAACAATAGATGACTACATAGCAGAAAGAGCGGGCATTGAGGGTTGGGAGACGTGGTACGTGTGGTCAGAAGATTCGCCGTCAGGCTATTCGTACTACGGCTATCTCCTCCTGCGGTCAGAGGGATTGCTGGCAGCAGCGCAAGAGGGATATGGCGACTGGTATGTCGATCCTGATATTGAGGCAGCCTACTATTTGTGGCAGGAGGAGCAAAAGGCAGGGGTCGGCTCGGAGCGAATTTCTGCATCGTTCTCTCGCTCTGCAACTGCCTCCCAATCAGCATCTAATAACACCGTAGACCCGATGGGCGACGCTCCTCTGGAGATGGTGAAGAATGTATTGCGACCAGGAGACTATTCAGGCGTTTGGCATGGTCATGCCGTTAAATTTTCGATCCAACAAATATTTCCTGCTGGAGAATTTAATGGCGTTGGTGAGTTTGTAGGAGGGCCCCATAGCGGAATTCAGTTTGGGTTTACAGGGAAAATAGGTTCTGATGGCAGATTAACAATTTCAAGAGATGTTGGAATTGGGTCTCAAGTTGCCAGGGATGCAAATTTTGAGATTGACGGCGATAGCATCGTTTGGCAAGGCTTGGCAAAAGGAGTAGGTATCGGGGATGTGGGATTGCCTTTTGAGTTTCGGGCTCGATCATAGGTTCGGACAGGGGTAGTCCTGTATATGTAGCGATCGCTTAATTAAATCAGAAATTAATGATTGAATTATCCTAAATATTACCTGATAAATTGTTAAAAAATCAAGATTTAATTTTTAGGCGATAGCTTGCATAAAACTCCTAGTAATTTGTGAGGAAATTCCCTTACTAATTACTAGACCTAAAAAAAATGCTATTGGAGTCTAATAGTGAAAACTAAAGTATCAGTCAATTTTGTTTTTATTGACTTGATTATTAACTATAATTAAAGAGGTTCTCTAGAAATAGAGAACCTTTTAAATTTTTTTATATAATTGGAGGAGATTCTGACTCAAGCTTCTGTGGAAAAAAATACAGCAATTAAAATAATTTCAGCAATAATTGACCGAGTAATGGAAAGCGATAGTCTTGATCAAGAATTAGATAAAAATCAACTCATTCAGAGTTTTTCTACATTATTAGATAAAGTTTCACCTCAAATGGTAATATCTCTAGATGATGAACGACTGAAAAAGAAAGTTAGAGGCGTAATGTCAATAGAACTATTCTCGACAATATTTGATTATTTGACTCCAGAGCAAATAGAAATGTTTAATGCAGTGGTAGAAGGGAGATAAAATAAGGTTAGTTATCTACTAGATACAAATTTAGTTACTGCAATTTTGAAACACAATAAAATAGCAACTGAGAAATTTAAGCAGGTTAAATTTTTGGAAGAATATATATTTATCAGTTGCATTACCTATGATGTTTATATTAGCTGCATTACCTTTTATGAAGTAAAAAGAGGATTATTATATGTGAATGCTGCTCGAAAACTATCTACTTTTAACAGATTCTGTCAAGAAGTTACAATTTTGTTCTTAGACAATTTAGAAATTATTGAGAAAGCAATAGAAATTCACATGAATTTGAGAAGGAAAGGAAGACCTATTCAAGATGCTGATATACTCATTGCAGCAACGGCAATTACTAAGAATTTAACTCTGGTTTCTAATGATTCTGATATGTCAAGAGTTGAAGGAATCAATTTAGAGAATTGGTTAGAGATAGAATAGAATTTTAATGTTTACAGAAGTAATACCGTTTCACGGAGGTAAAAAGTAAAAAGTAATATTTTATAGTCTTAAAAATTTGACACTACAGTAATTTTAAGTAGGTGTGCAAAATTAATTACACATACTCTAGAGCTGAAAAAACTGTATTGTAAAAATCACATGGAAAAAAATTAGGTAATTAATTTTGCCTCGACACTTAGGAAATTATTTTACGTCTAAAATTTAAAACTATTTGTGACGTTAGTAAAACTTCAATGATTAAGTGATTAAAAGGTAGAATAACTTCTTTGATAATTATTAACCAGAAGGGAATTATTCATGTTTTTACTTCTCCCCCACTCCCCTACTCCCCTACCCCCCTACTTTGATATTAAAGGTTCAACTATAGGCAAAAAATAGGGAACTAACTCTTCATTTCCCACAACTAAAGCAGGAAAAGGATGACTCAAATAATCTTTGCCTATTTTTAAAGGAAAAATATCTCTCGATCCTAATGGTATCCAAGTTGCTCCTGCCGCTTTTGCGATTACCCAAGATGCAGCAATATCCCAAATTTTCGGTGTAGCTTCAATCCCACCAATAGATGCGCCGGAAGCGACAAGTAAAAAGTTATAACTTGCCATTCCTATCATTCTAATTTTTGTTGGTAATTGGGGTATAATTTTTGTACTTCTAGAGCAAAGATTAAATAAATGATTACCAGTAATTCTGTCTTTAATTGGGTGAATTTGTTGATGATTTAAAAATGCTCTAGTAATAGGTGGATTAGTTAAATAGGTTTGATTTTCCTGATAATAAAAACCATAATAAGATTGACCTAATGGTGGCAAATTTACATAACCAAATATAGGAGTACCTCGATACAATAATCCCATACAAGTTCCCCAAATTGGCATACCTTTAGCAAAGTTTGTGGTAGCATCTAAAGGATCGATAATCCAACACCATTCATTACTAGGAAATATCTGTTGACTTTCCTCTGTTAATATTCCATGGGTGGGAAAAGTAGAGGCGATCGCTTCTCTAATTTCCCTATCTGCCCATTTATCAGATTTAGTAACTAAACTACCATCAGCTTTTTCGTCTGCTTTGACATTTCCGAAGTCTTTTAATAGTTTATTTCCTACTCTAAAAGTAGTTGTTTCTGCAAAATTTAAAACTTGGTTCCAGAAGTCTGTCATATCAGTTATCGGTTATCAGTTATCAGTATCCACCTCTAAAATCAGACGCTTTAAATACTGAAATTTACTTTTTTTATCCCCTTAAAAGGGAAGAATTAAGAGATTATTTTGTGTAATTTTAATTTTTTATCCTACTTGATTTTGAAAGACCAGAAACTTTTTCAATTCATTGCTTGTAAAAAAATACTATTTAATTCTCTACTTGACTTTTCTTGAGAATATCACTAATTGTACACTACTACCAATTTCTTTAAAACTTCTTCTTTATTACCGAATAATTAAGGTTTAAAGCCAACTAGATCAAGAGAAACAATGAATTTTTTTTCCTTTTATTCAATCGTCTTCCTTTTAGGGAGAGGTAATTATCAATTATCAATTATTGAATTGTTCCTTTGGTATCATTATCTTTCCTCAAATATATGTGGTATAATTGAGTATTACAAATTACAAGTAAATTACCGAAAAATCAAGGTATAAAGCCTCTCCATTCATGGATAAAAAAATTGACATTCTTAAGATTTAGGCTTTTTAGAGTGAAAAAAAGTGAAATTAAATAAGCTTAAGCTACCAAAAACTTAGGATTTTAGGTAGACAAGAGTAGAAAAATCATTTTGACAATTACTCTCTTACTTTCTCTGTCTTACCACCCTTCCCACACTCTGCTTTTTTCAGCAAATCCTAATTAATTATTGAACCTACGTTCCGCATGTCTACTTGTAGCATTACAAGTAGTATAAAAATCAGGAACTTGGTAAGTATTTATACTGAAGATATCCTATTCATTTACCTTTGGAGTCGAGTCAAATTCTCAGAAAAATCTTGAGCATAAATACTTAATTTATCCAGATGTAAGCTACCCATCATTCCCTACTGACTACTTGCTCTTTATAATAGATTTTGTCGTGCGGAATGTAGGATTGAACTGTATATCCATATTATGTTAGCTTCAAAACTTATTAATTACTTCAATTAATTCTTGCGGTTGCTCAATCAAAGCATCTGGCTGATATTTCGATAAAGCTTCTCTAGAATTAAAACCCCAAGTCACAGCTATTGCCTTAACTTTAGCTTTTTTAGCAGCATTAATATCCCTAGTTTCATCTCCAACATAAACCATTTCTTCTGGCTGAATCTTTTCTAATTTTAAATATTTTTTGATCACTCTATGCTTACCAAAAAGTGTTGTTCCTGAAGCAATAAAATCAAAAATAAATAAATCATGTTTTTGTAAAACATATTCTACATTTTCTTGAGCATTTGAAGTAATTATTCCTATTTTATAATCTTGATATTGTAGTTCTAATACAGCCTCTTTAATACCAGCAAATAATCTCACATTATTAATTTCTTTTTGGAACTCTGTTCTGATTTTTCTTAGCAAAAAAGGTACTTTAAAAAGAGATATTCCTGACTGGTGAATAAGTTCTAGGGGGCTTAACTTTTCAATTTCTGGGATTTCTTCTTTCTTGGCTTGTTTATATCCAAATTCAACTGATAAACGATTTGTGATGGCAAAAATCAAATCGAAAGTATCTGCTAATGTACCATCAAAATCAAAAATAACTATTTTTATCATTATTAAATAATATATGAATTAGGGAATAGGGAATAGGGAGTAGAGAAAAAGAATTGATTTGATTTTTTTATCCCACATTCCGCACTTCAACTTTTAGTATCAAAATTGGCATGAAAACCAGTGCTTTTGCAAGTATTTATACTGTATGAATATCTCTATTTAACTTTACTCCTGAGTCAAATTCTCAGTAAAATGTTAAGCATAAATACTTACTTATTTGTTGACTACTATCACTTTCTCCTGACTCCTGACTCCTGAGGACTAACTCCTGACTCCTAATCTAATGCTACATTTTGTCGTGCGGAATGTAGGTTTTATTCTTGGAGATGTCTGATAGAAGTAGATATTACTTACTTATTGAAGATTAGCACGAGCATTTCGTTGCAGCATTTCTGGCTTAATACGTCGCAACGCAGAGGCAGGAAACTGCTTATTCCAATCTTCTTCTGATATCTCTGCTAGTTCTTTTAACTGAGGTGCTAAATTATTAGGGTAGGGTTGAAACTCATCAATATTTGTCTCTTGAGCAAATCTTTGATTCCAAGGACAAACATCTTGGCAAATATCACAACCTGCAACCCACCCTTTTAAATTTGACTTAATATGTACAGGAAGTTCAGGATTTCTGTTTTCAATTGTATGATAAGCGATACAAAGATTAGCATCAACAACAAAAGGTTCTACAATCGCATTAGTTGGACAAGCTTCGAGACAACGAGTACAATTACCACAATGTTCAGTATGGGGGCGATCGCTTATCAACTCTAGGTTAGTCAACACTTCCCCTAAAAATACCCATGAACCATATTCTCTAGTAATCAGATTACCATTTTTTGCTATCCAACCTAATCCAGCTTGTTCCGCCAATGTTTTTTCCATAATAGGGCCAGTATCCACATAATAGCGAGTTAAAATCTCCTTGTCTTGCTCTTGCAGCCAGTTCGCTAGAGCTTTTAATTTCTTATGTACTACTTTGTGATAATCCCTACCCCACCCATAGCGAGAAATTTTGCCAATTTTATTATTTTCAGAGTGTTGATGTGGCGTGTAATAGTTGAGTGCCACACAAATAACAGACTCTACCTCTGGCATAACTCCCTTCAAATCTTGACGTTTGGGATTAGCCATCCATCCTAAATCTGCCTGATAACCCTTATTCAACCACCTTTGTAATCTATTTATTTCTGAGCCAATTTCATTAGCTGACGCTATCCCAACCTTGTGAAATCCTAGTTCTAAAGCTTTTTGTTTGATTTGACTACTACTAATAGGAAATTTCATTTATCTGATTTATTTTAGACACAATTTTCCTCAATATTTATCTATATAATTTCAAGAGAATATATGAAGAATAATCGTCTTTTTTATGTACGATTTGCAACTTATTAACATCAACACTCTAAGTTTAAATTTATATCTGATTTATTAACTTCACTAAAACTGTTATTTAATCTAGGTTTTGTGAAATTTATTCTCTCCTACAAGAGAACTCATAAAACTCAAGTATAGCAATAAAATTAGCTTCGTAAATATTTACTTTATAAATATGTTAATTTGAAGTTTTTGGGGATATTTGTAAGCAACAATTTAACATTTATTGTCCCAGTTTCACATCTTTAGGACGGCATTTCCAGTCAGGATGGCTTGTCATTAACAAGCTCTCTAAAGTTTCTTGATCAAATATATGGCATACTAACAATCCATTGAAATAGCATTCAACAGCATAGCAGTTTTGACTAATGCAGCATATATAGTAGCTTTCTACAGCTCTCTCTATTTTGATATGTGCCCCTGATTCTAAGGCTTGAAATTTTTGGATATTTTGTTTAAACTCATCTATAGAAGCCACGACTAAACCAGGAATCATAGCTGTTAGTGTTTTTTCTCCATTAATATGAATCCAATAATTTCGAGTAGAATCAATTCCTTTTAACCAAGGAGACTCATCGTCCTTGAGACGGTAGCGAGGTGTTAAAGGAAAAAACTTATTCATAATAACTAACCTAAAATATATTTTTATTAAAAAAACTTATTTTTATTTTCTAGTAGAGTCTCCTGGAGTTGCAACTTAACTTAACAAAAATTATTAACTACCACAAAATTCTGAGCATTATATTATAGAGAAGTTGATTAATATTTTTGCCAAACAGTTAGACTATTTTGAGGAGTCATAAATTAGTAACCAGGATGCAGAATTAATCCCTGAAATACTATTTATTACAATTTCTATTATCTGTTTAGTCAAAAGTATATCTTAATGTAAAGTATTTGAATTACCGTTATTATTACTAAATACTATTTTCGGGTAAGAGGGTGATAAAAAAACTTTCTCTTTCGGTTTCTTCTGATATGCTTTTGTTCCCTTTTTCTCACTACTCAACCCTGTATAGGCGATTTCCGTTTTTTATGCTCTCGAAACGGAAATCGCCCTACTCCCTTGTTATTTTATTTATAATTATTCAAATTATTAAGGCTATAAAACCGCGTTATCACAACTACCCAACATTTGAAAGATATCAAACTTCTAAGCCTATTTAACAGTAAAGCTATTTTGAGCCGGGTTGCTAATCTAACCATTGCACTCACAAGTCTGGAGGCTACAAGTCTATTAGCAATAAATTTAATCAATTATCATCAGTCCGGTGCCTTATTGAACTTTTTCTGGTATACTTGCTTCCAACTTGAGACAATTTCTACCATCTATTTGCAAACTATAGTCTACACGATCCATTAATCTATTCATAATTAACCATCCATAACCACTTTCTTGTTTGGCTTCTGGTGTTGGTGGATTATAATCCCCTGTACGATAACCTTGACCATAGTCCCAAATTTCCAAAGCAATATCACGCTCTTGAATTTCTAAGCGTATTAGCACTGGTAAGTGAGGCTGGTCTTTATGAGCATGACGAATCACGTTGGAATAAGCTTCCGCCAGTACCAAGCGTAAACGGTTGGATTGACGAGGCCAATCAATATGTTCTCCTAGCTCTACTTCTAAACTGCTTAATAACCAATGTTCGACAATAGTTAAAAAATTGAGGTTGCTTGGCACCTGAAGCTCGGTTTTCATAAATTCACAGAACCTCCAGAGATAGTATAGTTTGATCGTCTTCCTGAACTTGATTATCAGCTCTGATATAAGCCAATAAGCTATTTAGGTCTAGTTGGTCTTTATGCTCCTGTAGGAGTTTCCATAAACCTTCTTGTTGCAACATGACACGAATTGGTTCCCCACCATCATTAGATTCTTGAACCACTGTAGCTTCAGTGATACCATCACTTGTAAGTAAAAATATATCTCCTGAACTTAAGTCTATAGTACCTGCTTTGCCTTTCCATATTGGTAATATTCCTAGGGGAATACCACGGTCTTTGAGGAAATTTGGTTTGACTTCCTCGGAAGCTTTATTTCCAGCAGCCCGCAGTGCGGTTTTAGACCAGACCAGAGGATATATATGGCCAGCATTAGCATAAGCTAATAATCCAGTTTCTGGTGTATAGCGAGCCAAGACCATTGTAATGAAGCAATTATTACTAATTAAATCATCTGAAAGACTACTATTCAGATTTTGCATTACTTCGTAGGGATCTGGGGGATTTTCTTGAGAAAGTTCTCGTCGCATTACAGAAATAGCACTAGCCATAAATAAAGCAGCAGGTACTCCCTTACCAGAAACATCTCCTAATGCTAACCAGATTTCTCCTTGAGAGTGAGTATAAACTTCAAAGAAATCACCTCCTACTTCTCTAGCGGGATAGCAACAACCTTGTATCTTAAATGTTTCAAAGTCTGGCCAACTTTGACGTAATAAGTTGCTTTGTATCTGACGAGCTACTTCTAGCTCATTACGCATTTGTTCGGCTAGTTCTCTAGTCTTTTGATAGAGTTGAGCTTGAGATAATGCCAAGGCTCCTTGCTCTAATACACTTTCTATAAGATTGACATCTTCAGTAGACCAAAAGTTATTACTATTTTCTTGATTAAGGGCTAAAACTGCTAATAAATCTTGCTGGTAAATCAGAGGGACTATTAATTTACAACTACTTTTTTCTGAACCTTCTTCAAAGTAAGTTTGGCGATTCTCTAATACCTGCAATAATAGTTCTTCAGTAATTGGGAAGTCGTTTGGAGAATTTTCAGAGTGTTGATAGGAAAAAGACTCAGACATGAGGCGATCGCCTGCTGCTGGCCATAATCGACCTTCTGTTGCCACAAAAGTTCGTCCCACTGTCTGAACTATTGTCGATAACATACTAGAGTAATCCAATGATTCTCTAATTGCACTCATCACCTCGTTTAAAATAGACACTCGTCGCAGAGCAAGAGTCAAAGCATTAGTGCGCTGCTTGACTACTTTGTAGGTTTCTGAAGCTTGTTGAACTACTACTTTTAGTTCTTCTGGATTCCAGGGTTTTGTAATATACTTAAATACTTTACCTGAGTTTATTGCTTCTACTAAATCTTCTACATCTGTGTAGCCTGTCAGTAGAATCCGAACAGTATCTGGAAATCTTTCTAAGGTTTTGCCTAAGAACTCTGTACCATTCATTTCTGGCATTCTTTGGTCAGAGATAATCAGTGCCATTTCTCCGTATTCTTCTAAAACTTCCATTGCACTGAAGGCACTATCAGCTTTATATACTTTATAGTCTCGCCGAAACGTCCTGAACAACAAATCTAGGTTGTCTGGTTCGTCATCGACTACCATCAATTTTAGTTTCGTTTCTCGCCGACTCATGCTATAATTAGGCTCCCAGAAGTTTTTTTAGTTCTCACACTCTCATTTTGGCCGTTAGAGTATTTTATAACAAAATATTTTTGCTTTACAAAATAATATAAGTAGGTAGGCGGGAAAATTTGATAAATTTGGTCATTACTTGTTCCGGTCATTAGCTTTATGTAAGGAACTAAATTTGAGTTATTTAATGACTTTACATAAAATTGTAATCTTTAATCAATGTAGTTTTAATCATCGGTTTGATTATTTCAATCCTATCTATAACTTGGAAATAATGTTGATTATCAGCAATATCAATACATATGAAGCACGATTTAGCGATTCAGTTCACATATATATTAATTATTTTTTTTTGTGCAAATTCCCTGATATATACCTAGCTAAACTTTTCTGCCAATCTTAGTTTAGCAGAACGTGCTCGTGGATTCGTTGATATTTCATTATCTTGAGGCTGGATGGGTTTTTTTGTCAACACCTGTAAAACGGGTGAGTCTCTAAAACCATGTTTAACTAAACGGTCTTCTAAACTATGAAAGCTAATAATTCCTATTCTACCCTTAGTTTTTAGCCAGTTAGGAGCATTCTTGAGGAAAGTTTCTAGGCTAGAAAGTTCCTGATTTACTTCTATTCTGAGAGCTTGAAAAACACGAGTAGCTGGATGTATCCTACCATAACGGTATTTCCTTGGTACAGAATGGGCGATCGCTTCTGCTAATTCGGTTGTTGTTTCAAAAGGACGACCTTCTACTATTCTTCTAGCAATACGTCTAGATAGACGTTCTTCTCCATAAGTATAAAAAATATTTGCTAACTTAGCTTCTTCCCAGTGATTAACTATTTCGGCTGCTGTTATAGTTTGTTGCTGATTCATCCGCATATCTAATTTAGCTCCATACCGAAAACTAAAGCCACGTTCTGGGGTATCCAACTGTACAGAACTTATACCTAAATCTGCAATTATACCATCAAACTCGATATTTTCCGGTTGATAATCAGCAAAATTGCCATGCCAAAATTGGATGTTAGAGCTGTAATCGGCCAAGAAAGTTTGACAATAGGCGATCGCTTGTTCATCTTGGTCAATAGCGATTAATTTAACATCTGGGGCAGCAGCTAGAATTAACTGAGCATGGCCACCAAACCCCAATGTTGCATCTAAGTACAGACCTCCTGGATGGATTGCTAAACCAGAAATTAATTCATTACTTAGAACTGGTACATGGTTCATTAAGATTAAAAATTAGCATTATATTAGATTTATTGCAAAAGTAACAGTAAAATATCTGAGGCATTTTTGAGAGAAAAACACTACATATTATGTTACAATACATATATATTTAGAAATAAAAATATTGTCAAGTGATTACCTTAACTTATCAGTACAAACTCAGACCAAACAAACAACAAGAAGCAAAAATTGAGCTTATGCTTGATGTTTGTAAAAATGTATACAATTATGCTTTAAGGGAGAGAAAAGACTGGTTGAATTCAAGGAAATCACCAACTAATACTTGTTCAATTATTTCTGAATATATTATCCCTGCTGATGCTCCCTATCCTAATTATTTTTATCAATCCAAAAACTTAACAATAGCTAAAAAAACTAATCCTATATTAAAGTCACTCAATGCTCAAGTTTTACAGCAAACTTTAAAGGCTTTAGATAGAGCATTCTCTGAGATGAAAAGTTTAGGTAAAGGCTTTCCTAGATTTAAGAAAAAGTTGAGAAGTTTTGTATTCCCTGCAATGCTAAAAAATTGCTTGGGTGATAACAGAATTAAGCTACCTCAATTGGGATGGATAAAGATTAGACAAAGTAGATATTATCCAGAAGGAATGGCAGCTAAACAAGCTAGGGTAGTTAAAAAAGCTAGTGGTTATTATTTAACGGTTAGTTTTAAATTCAATATGAGTCAGTACCAGATAATCCAGTCGGGAAAATATCATTAGGTATAGATGCAGGTATAGAAAGCTTTGTTTTGTTTTACGGCTATTACAGGATAATTAATCAAATCTCCTAAGTTTTTATTAGGTCAACTGCGCAAGCTGAAATTGCTGCAAAGGAGGCTTAAACATAAAAATAAGGGGTCAAATAATTGGTTAAAGCTCCAAAATAGAATAGCTAGATTGCATGAAAAAATTGCTAATACTAGACCTGACTGGCATTTTAAACTAGCTCATAAACTTTGTAATTTAGCAGATAATATTTTTGTTGAAGATCTTAACTTTATTTCTTGGTCTAAAGGTATAGTTATAAAACAATCCTTAGATTCTGGAATTGGTCAGTTTATCAATGAAATCTTACCTTATATTTGTTGGAAAAGAGGTAAATATTATGCCAAAGTTGATAATAATTATACTTCTCAAGAATGCCCGTCATGCGGTCATATTCATGCATAAGAAACTATCTGAAAGGAAGCACAATTGTAGCGCTTGTGGATATCAAATCAATCGTGATATAGCTGCTGCAAAAGTAATTAAAAATAGAGGTTTAAAAGCCGTGGGGCACACGGTTGAATAAAAGCGCACCGCCTGCGCTGAGGTTTCCTCAGCGTAAAGACGGAGCAAGAAAGCTTGTGGAGATGGTCTGGCGGGAGTGGTGTAATTAAGGTTGCTTAATTCGCTACTTAGTTAAGAATCTGTGAAACAAGAATCACCCGTTATAATCTTTGATTTAACGGGCAAGTGTCAAAATTATTTAAGTCATAGGAAAATATTAAATATGAGCCAAATTCAAACTAGAACCGAACCCATGGTCATTAACATGGGGCCGCATCATCCCTCAATGCACGGCGTATTAAGATTAATTGTCACATTAGATGGAGAAGATGTAGTTGACTGTGAACCTGTAATTGGTTACTTACACAGGGGCATGGAAAAAATTGCTGAGAACCGGACTAATACAATGTTTGTCCCTTATGTTAGTCGTTGGGATTATGCTGCGGGAATGTTTAACGAGGCCGTAACAGTAAATGCTCCGGAACAGTTGGCCGATATTAAAGTTCCTAAAAGGGCGAGTTATATCCGAGTAATAATGCTTGAACTAAACCGGATTGCAAATCACTTGTTATGGCTTGGTCCATTCTTGGCCGATGTGGGCGCCCAAACTCCTTTCTTCTATATATTCCGGGAACGGGAAATGATTTATGACTTGTGGGAAGCAGCCACAGGTTATCGGATGGTGAATAATAATTATTTCCGTATTGGTGGGGTAGCTGCCGACTTGCCTTACGGTTGGGTAGATAAATGTGAGGATTTTTGTGATTATTTCTTGCCGAAGGTTGATGAATATGAACGTTTGATTACTAATAACCCTATTTTCCGTCGCCGAATTATGGGATTAGGTGTAATTAGTCGGGAAGAGGCTATTAACTGGGGGCTTTCTGGTCCGATGTTACGAGCTTCTGGGGTAAAGTGGGATTTACGAAAGGTTGACCACTATGAATGTTATGACGATTTTGATTGGGATGTTCACTGGGAGAAAGATGGAGATTGTTTGGCGCGATATGTGGTGCGGATTCGAGAAATGCGGGAGTCGGTTAAGATTATTCGTCAAGCTATTAAAGGATTACCTGGTGGACCTTACGAAAATCTAGAAGCTAAACGGATGGCTGAGGGACCTAAGTCTGAATGGAATAGTTTTGATTACCAATTTTTAGGTAAGAAAATTCCTCCAACTTTTAAGATTCCTGAAGGTGAGCATTATGTTCGGATTGAAAGTGGTAAGGGAGAGATTGGAATTTACATTATCGGTGATAATAATATTTTTCCTTGGCGTTTTAAGATTCGGGCGGCAGATTTTGTGAATTTACAGGTTTTTCCTCATATTTTGCAGGGTGCAAAAGTGGCGGATCTTGTGGCTATTTTGGGTAGTATTGACATTATTATGGGGTCTGTGGATAGGTAAAGGATTCAGTTATCAGCTATTAACTTATTATTTTGGAAGGAGGAATTAGTCTCCAAGGAAAATTAAAAGTTATGTTTGGATAGCATGACCCAGGAAAAGCTGAATACTTACCAAGAAAATGTTATGAAAAGCCAATAGTTAGAAAGATTTATTCATTTTCTGCTTTTGGCTTTTTTATTTTTTTGAAGAAGGAAGAAGAAAGAAGAAAGAAGGAAAGTAGATGGATCTATCTATCAGATCGATAGTTGGAAATTTTTAGCACTCATCACCTCTGGCAGGGTGCTGCCAGGAATGAATTTATCATTGCTCTGTTGGCAATAGCAGGAAAATTTCACTACCCATCACCTCTGGCAGGCGCTTCAGAGAATGAATTAACTATTGCTCTCTACGCAACAGTCGGAAAATTTTACTACCGGGACTTAAACATGCATAGAGCCAGAAAAAAGGCTCAAATATATACTGGCAAAGGCTCTTACGTCAAAAAGGCATAAATCCTGAATTATCAAGGGTTCTAGCCATTTTTAGGGCATCGACGTAATTCCCTTGTCTAGAGCGACTTTGAGGCATTTTTCCGACCATAAAATGTTTAAGTACCACTACTCATCACCTCTGGCGGAGTGCTTCAGAGAATGAATTGATTATTGCTCTCTAGGCAATAGTCGGAAAATTTTACTACTCATCACCTCTGGCGGAGTGCTTCAGAGAATGAATTGATTATTGCTCTCTACGCAATAGTTGGAAATTTTCACTAAATCATCTACTCTGTCGGAGTGTTTCAGGAAATGAATTTATTATTATTGCTCTATACGCAATAGTTGGAAAATTTCATCACTCATCACCTCTGGTGGGTCTTCTGGTTGGATGCTTCAGAGAATGAATTGATTATTGCTCTATACGCAATAGTGAGAAAAATTTCACTACATCATCTACTCTGTCGGAGTGCTTCAGGAAATGAATTTATTATTATTGCTCTATACGCAATAGTTGGAAAATTTCACTATCTACTCTCCCGTAGCGGAGTGCTTCAGAGAATGAATTAATTATTGCTCTATACGCAATAGTGAGAAAAATTTCACTACATCATCTACTCTGGCAGAGTGCTTCAGAAAATGATTTGATTATTGCTCTATGCGCAATAGTTGGAAAATTTCACTATCTACTCTCCCGTAGCGGAGTGCTTCAGGAAATGAATTAATTATTGCTCTATACGCAATAGTTGGAAAATTTCACTATCTACTCTCCTCTGGCGGAGTGCTTCATGGAATGAATTAATTATTGCTCTGTACGCAATAGTCGGAAATAATGTTTTTGGGAAGGTTACTTAAAATTCCCTTTACAAAAAAACTTTTGAATTCTGACCTTTAACTTCTAACTTAATTATGGCATGGCTACCAGGAAAAAAACTTTACGGAAATCGCTACATTATTCAAAAAGAATTAGGCAAAGGTGGCTATAGTATCACCTATATTGCTAAAACCAACAAAGGCGACCTAGTAGTTATTAAAACCCTGAAAGACGAGATATTTAAAGACAAAAATCTCACAAATTTCCTAGAAAAATATCAGCAAGACTTTCGAGATGAAGCGTTGCGACTTGCTATTTGTCAACATCCAAATATTGTGCAGATAAAAAATGTTTTTACTCAGGGAAAACATCCCTGCATTGTCATGGAATATGTGGCAGGAGAAAACTTAGAAAAATTAGTCAAACGAAAAGGGAAATTATCAGAAAGTGAGGCATTAATTTACATTCAGCAAATAGGAGAAGCTTTAACAGTAATTCACGGTAAAGGTTTATTACATCGGGATATTAAACCCCAGAATATTATTGTCCGTAATATTAACAATAACCCCCAAGCAGTTTTGATTGATTTTGGCATTGCCCGTGAATTTATTCCAGACATTACTTTAACTCAGACTATAGCAGGTTCAAATGGCTTTTCTCCCATAGAACAATATGCCGAAAAAGCAAAGCGAGGAGAATTTACCGATATTTATTCTTTAGCAGCAACTCTTTATTATTTAGTAACTGCTGAAGTTCCCATTCCCGCACCCGCACGAGCAGCGAGAATAGCACTTAACCCACCACAACAATTTAATTCCAAAATTAGCGACAGATTTCAAGAAACCATTCTTCAAGGTATGGCATTTCATCCTGAAGAGCGTCCGCAGTCAGTAGCAGAATGGTTATCTTATTTTAAAGAATTCAAAAGTCAAAATTCAAAAGTCAAAAGTAATACTTTCTTGCCTGAAAATGTTGACAATACAATAATCTCCCAAGATTATCCTACAACAGAATTTAAAAGTCAAGATTCAAAAGTCAAAAGTAATATTTTCTTGACTGAAAAGGTTGACAATAGAAGAATTTCCCAAGATTCTCCTACATCTAAAAATTTGACGAAATCTTTTAATAACACAGAAATTGACTATAGACAACTAGAGAATTTTTTAGCTGCCCAAAAATGGCAAGAAGCAGATGCAGAAACCAGAGAAATAATGCTGAAAATTTTAG
Organism: Cyanobacteria bacterium P01_H01_bin.35; assembly: GCA_038747755.1. GTDB lineage: Bacteria > Cyanobacteriota > Cyanobacteriia > Cyanobacteriales > Microcoleaceae > Trichodesmium. Next base: position 5,505 of record JBCDJM010000018.1, on the reverse strand, counting down.
GTAAAGAAACCATAGAATGGGGAGCAAAAGCAGAAATAGAAAAATTTCCCTGCAAAGACTTAGGTATTATTGACAAACTTTGGATTAAATATAGTAATGGTAGGTTTGGTTTCAGCGTTCAAAAAGTAATTTGGCAGAATATTGGCGGTAAACCTGATGTTGACCATAATATTTATATGAGGTTTGTTGAACAGGTGGGATGGCAAGTAAATAAAAACTGGTTATATTGGTTTGATTTGAATTTTAATATTCACGCACCAGTCGGACATTTACCTTGTGGAGTAGGGCTAGGAATGGTAGATTTTGGTATTGCTTTTTTGTGTCGGATAGAAACTTGCGGACTTGAGGAACCGAAAAATATTTCTCCTAATATTACTAACAAAACAGAAATAGACTACTCTCGTCTGAGAGATTTTTTAGCTGAAGAAAAATGGAGAGAAGCAGATAGGGAAACTGTTGCTTTAATGTTAAAAGTAGCAGGTAAAAATCAAGATGAAAAGTTGACTATTTTAGATATGGAAAATTTTCCCTGTTCGGAGCTAGAGAAAATTAATCAACTTTGGCTAGATTATTCTCAAGGGCGTTTTGGTTTTAGCGTGCAGAAATCTATCTATTTTAATGTGGCAAAAAGTATTGAGGAGAGGTTCGGTAAAAATCGTAAATATTACAAAATGATTTGGCAAAATTTTAGTGAAGTTGTGGGATGGGAAGTGCAAGGTCAGGCAAAATATTATAGTGAGTTGGATTTTAGTTTAAATGCACCTATCGGTCATTTACCTGTTTCATGGTGTGTGAAATTTAAAGTGGAAAAATTTGGAGTAGGAGTCTGGCGAGAAACTTTTTTTAATCGTGTTAATAATTGTCTACTTCATCCAGAAAAACTCTATCTTAACGAAGCAGAAAAAAAATCAATAAAAAATAGAATTAAAATTATCCAAGGTGATATTGCTCAACAAAAAGTTGATGCAATTGTTAATTCTACAGACCGCGCTCTTTCTGCTGGTTCAATGGTGTCTAATTCTATTCATAAAATGGCTGGAATAGAACTTAAAGAAGCTTGTCGAAAATTGATTACTTGTGAATATGGAGAAGCAAAAATTACCAGTGGTTATAATTTATCTGCTAAGTGGGTTATTCACACAGTCGCAGCTAGATGGCAAAGTGGAAATTTAGAAGATAAGAATATACTAATGAGATGTTATCAAAATAGTTTAGCTTTAGCAGAAAAATATGCCATTAAAACAATTGCCTTTCCTACTATTGCTACTGGTGCTTTACGTTTTCCGGTGGAAGTAGCAGCAACAATAGCTATAACTGAAGTGATGAAAATTTTATTAGAAAGTCAATCTATTGAAAAGGTGATTATTGTTTGCTTTAAGAGTCAGGTTTATGAAAAATACTTAGAAGTTTTCCGTGACATTTTCGAGTAGAAAATAATAGGAGAGTAAGGAGTAGGGAGTAGGTAGAGACGCTGGATACAACGTCCGTACAGAATAGGAAATATAGGTCTAAAGATAGGGAACAAGCAAAGAATATTTACCCCGTCAGTTTTACCATATTAATCGCCCAATCTAGCTCGATCTAATACTAATTGGAAAAAAGTTGGCTAAAGAGGAGTTTAGTAACTAAATTTCTGTTTTTTAAGAGTCTTTAACTAAAGCTGCTTTACTTGTCAAATAATTTCATCAAATTTCTAGAAGTTTCATTAGAGAAAAATGAAGGGAAGATAAATCTAAAGATAGGGAACAAGCAAAGAATATTTACCCCGTCAGTTGTAAAATATTAATCATCGAATCTAGCTCGATCTAATACTAATTGGAAAAAAGTTGGCTAAAGTAGGAGTTTAGTAACTAAATTTCTGTTTTTTAAGAGTCTTTAACTAAAGCTGCTTTACTTGTCAAATAATTTCATCAAATTTCTGGAGGTTTCATTAGAAAAAAATGAGTAGAATACTAACATTTATCTATGGTGTAATTTGTTATTTAATATCATTGATAGCTTTTCTGTACAGCATTGGTTTTATTGGCAACTTAATAGTTCCAAAAACACTAGATTATAATTTAGATGGTTCTCTGATTAAGGGATTATTAATTGATATTTTATTACTCGCTTTGTTTGCCATTCAACATAGTCTCATGGCACGTCAAAGTTTCAAGAAATGGTGGACAAAAATAATTCCAGAACCTATAGAACGTAGCACTTATGTTTTAATGTCAGGTCTGGCATTATTACTGTTATTTTGGCAATGGCATTCTTTTGGTGGAATTATTTGGAATATACAAAACCCAATAATTTATAATATTATTTATGGCATTTATGCCTTGGGATGGTTAATTGTTTTCCTTAGCACATTTATGATTAACCATTTTGATTTATTTGGTTTGCGACAAGTATATTTATATTTGCGTGGTCAGGAATATGAATATTTAGGATTTAGAACTCCTGGATTTTATAAATATATTCGCCATCCAATTATGTTAGGTTTTGTTATTGCTTTTTGGGCAACTCCATTAATGACAATTTCTCATCTAGTTTTTGCTATAGGTACAACTATTTATATGTTAGTAGGTATTAAATTAGAAGAGATGGATATGATTTCTATTTATGGAAATTTATATCAGGAATATAGGCAGCAAGTTTCTATGTTAATTCCTGTGTCAAGGATAAAATAGAATTCTGAATTTAGAATTCTGAATTTAGAATTGGTAAATTTACCTTTAATTCTAAATTCAATGCAATATATTGATATTTACTTATGAACACAAACAAGAATAAACCTTGGAATGAAAAATGGGAAATTATTAAACACATTGATAGTGGTGGGCAGGGTCAAACTTTTGAAGTAAAACCTAAAAAAGATGGGTTTCTATCCAATCAATATGTTCTCAAAAAACTTAATAATCAAAAAGACAATGAAAGACGTGGAAGGATGTACAGAGAAGTTACTGCTTTAAAGACACTAAATCATTCAGGGATACCAAAAATAGTTGATTCAAATTCGGAGCTTTTTGATTCAGATACTCCTCTTTATATGGTAACTGAATTTGTGCCTGGGGCAACTTTATCTGAAGTAATAAAAGAGAAAACAATGAGCATACAAGATGCTGTGAATTTTGTAATCAAACTATTGGATATAGTGGAGTATTGTCATCAAAATGAAATAGTACATAGAGATATTAAGCCTGGCAATATTATGGTTAAAAATAATGATATAAACAATCCAGTGTTAATAGATTTTGGGATTTCATTCAATAAAGTTGATTATTCTGAGACTAGCTTAACACCTACATGGCAACAACTAGGAAATAGATTTTTCTCACTTCCAGAACTTTTAGAAAAAAGTAGTTTGTAGCGAGATGCCAGGTCAGATATAACGCAAATTTGTGGAATTTTGTTTTTTATTATTACGGGAAAAAACCCTACTACCTTTTTAGACTCTGATGGAAAAAAGCCACATCAGAGACTAGAAATTAAACAGACTTTATCAGTTTTATCTGAATCTATACTAACAAAGAAAAATCGAATTTTTGATAGAGCTTTTGATATAAAAATTGACTATCGCTGGCAGTCTATTCCTGCACTTAAAGAAGCTTTAATAGATATTCAAGAATCAGAAAATCAGAAAGATAATAAAATTGAAACTATTTTAGAGAGCATCAGAAAAAAGCAATTAGCTATGAACTATCATTCTGAACAGAGAGAGTTATTTCACACATTAATAAAACAAACTGTAGAACAAATTTCTTATGTAGTGCAAGATGTAGTTAAAAAACTAGGTTCTGACTTTAAAATAAGACCGGGAACAGCAGCTTATACTAAAAGTTATTATGAGCTAATAAATTGGAAAAATTTCAAATTCTCTACACCACATCTTATGAGTGTAGAATTTAATAAGCTTGTAACGAAACGTTTTATGCCTAGCTTTGAAGCTTATATAACAGGAAACGAGTTTATATTTGTGTCAAAATTCAAAGAAAAAGAAATTGAGTTACTAAGAACTTCTTTCAATGATGAACCAGATTTTACTGGTTTTACCGCCGAACGCCTCAAAAAGTTTTATTATGAGGGTATAAAGAGTATAATTCCTGATTATGAATCACCCACAACTAACTATCAACAAGAGTAACGAAAATTTGTGTGAAATAATCCATCAACGCATTTCTGAATCTCAAGAAAAACGGATTACTTTTGCTGAATATATGGATTTAGTTTTATACCATCCCCAACATGGTTATTATGCAAGTTATCCTGTAAATATTGGCAAACAAGGAGACTTTTTAACTTCTCCTCATTGGGGTAGTGACTTTGGAGAATTATTAGCAGAACAATTTATGCAAATGTGGCATATTTTCCAAAGACCTAATAATTTTACTCTGGTAGAAATGGGTGCTGGTAAAGGAATTTTAGCCGAGCAAATTTTAGGTTATCTCCAACAAACACATTTAGATTTTTTCCAAACAATAGAATATCTGATTATTGAAAAGTCAGAAGTTTTAAAAGCCGAACAAAAACAAAGGTTACAGTCATATCAAGTGCAGTGGAGTGACTGGGATAAAATTTCCCATAATTCCATTACAGGTTGTTTCTTTTCCAATGAGTTAGTAGACGCTTTCCCGGTGCATAAATTTATCATAGAAAGTCAGGAAATTCGAGAAATTCATGTCACCTCTGACTCGGAGGGAAAATTTGTAGAAATAACCGATAAAATTTCTACTCCTCAGATTGCTGAATATTTTAAATTAGTAGATATAGATTTACTTTCATTTCCCAATATTGAAGGTTATCAAAGTGAAGTAAATTTACAAGCTTTGGATTGGATAAAAATTGTTAGCGATCGCTTGCTGAAAGGTTATGTATTAACTATTGATTATGGTTATCAAGCAGTACGTTATTATAATCCCGTGAGAAGAGAGGGAACTCTACAATGTTATTATCAACATCACCGAAATAATTACCCTTATTGGAATATTGGGCGACAAGATATTACTGCTAATGTTGATTTTACTGCTTTGGAAAAACATGGAAATTTGTCAGGATTAGAAAATCTTGGTTTTACTCAACAGGGTTTATTTTTAATGGCATTAGGTTTGGGAGATAGATTAAATCAATTATCAAATAATCAAGGGTTTTCTATTGAAGAAGTTTTCCGACGTAGAGAAATATTACATTCATTAATAGATCCAATGGGGTTAGGAAATTTTGGAGTATTAGTGCAGAGTAAAGGTTTAACTGAAGAGGAAAAAAAGCAAACTTTGAAAGGTTTAAGTATGCCTCCAATGAGATAAATTTAAGAAGTTAAATATCCTCAAGAGATATTTCCGGTGATAAGCTGAAATTTTTGCTTTAATTGTGCAATAACAATTTATCCATCAACTTTTTCACCCCTTTCTAATTGTTCTAAACCTATTTGAACTTGGGCGCGAGTTTCATCAAGCCATTTTTGATAATCTTGTTCTTGTTTTTCTAATAGTTTTAAAGCAGCATTGATCGCCTGTTGAATATTGG
>JBCDJM010000017.1:0-48166 GCA_038747755.1 Cyanobacteria bacterium P01_H01_bin.35 | reverse complement strand
TTTTTATAATTATTAATATAGTATTAGGATAATTAATGATTAATAAAATATTTCAATCTTTTTCATTTAATAGAAAGAAACCCTGTGTATTTCAATTTAAATTTCAATTTTATCTCCTAATTCCCTAATCATTTTCTGACCGAATAATTAAATAATTCAGCTTTATTAGTTGACCCTTTCCAGGGGAAAAAAGTGCTAGGATATTTCCTTATCTTCAATTCTGTTGCAGTTTTAACAATAGGTAATTATCAATTATCCATTATCCATTGTCAATTAATAAAGGGAACCATTTTTCCATTATTGATTAATTTGTACTTAACACCACGCCATACTACCGTACGCTTAGTCAACGCCAGAAACCAAAATATTAAACCAAAAGTGTCACGCAAAGGCAATAAATAAAGACTTTCAAAACCTTCTTTATCTTTCAAATTTTTTAAGATTATCCCCGCCGTCAAAAGTCTTAAAACAACTGTAATTCCTAATACTCCTAAACCCCATAAATCTCCCATTCTTACCATAGCGAACAAAATAGCAAAAGGTACTGCCCGAATTAATATAGTTGCAATAAATGGCCAAGGACGTGCCAAATATGTATTCTGATCCCAATAAATTTGATGAGTCCACCACTGTTGCCAATTTTTCAAGTCCACAGTTACATCAATAATGTATGGCAAAAGCAACATTTTTTTTCCAGAAGTCCAAACTCTCCGTCCAAGTTCGTAGTCTTCTACAAGATAATCTGCTAAACTCTCTAAACCACCTAGTTCTTTTAATGTGCTGCGACTTATAGCTATAGATGGTCCTAAACAAGCATTTGATGCTCCTGTAACTGCTGCGAATATAACGCTAGGAATAAAGTCAGCATTCATTGTTAATAGTTCCATCTTCTCGAACCATAGATCGGCACTTTTGACTTTAAAAAGAGTACAAACACATCCGACGTTAGGATTTGATAAAGGAGATATGATATTTTTGATATAGTCAGGCTTAAGATTGGTGTCACTGTCGCTGATAATAATTGTGTCGTGACGTGCTTCAGCTATTGCGCCAAGTAAATTATTGACTTTGCCATTAGCTCCCGCTTCTTTATTGTCAATAACAACGGAAATTTTCTGGCTACCTACTTCTAGTTGAATATCCTGAAGAATAGGAAGAGCTGCATCTTGAGGGTCTTGAACAGAGTAAATCACCTGATATTGAGGCCAATCTTGAATAGCGATAGTACCGAGATTTGACTTGAGGTCTTTTTCAATACCCCGTACTGGTTTGAGTACAGTAACAGGTGGGTGAAATTTTTCTATGGTATTTGTCTCTGGGATGGTTTTCTTAAAAAAATTTATGGTCGTCCAGACACTTAGAATTGAATATATAGATCCACCAAGAATAGGTATTAGGAAAATTATTTGGAGTACCTGTACAGGGGTTGGCATTAATTGATTATTACTTTCATTTTTTCAACTTAAAGTATAGTATAAGATTTCCACAAATACTGACCAATAAATAATATCAAGTAACATTAATTAACCCCACTGTAGGGAGGTTGCATGCAACCTCCCTACGAGGTTGGGAAAAGATTATTTATTGAAGTAATTATCGAATTATCAACATATATAGTAATCCTAAATGATTTGCGTGTCAAAACTAAATAATTTACTGATATAGCGCTACGCGCTAGGGAATAGGGAATAGTAGACTAATAAAGGGTTTTAGGATTTAGAAATGTCAAGAGCCTTAATGCGTAGCGCTATAACTGATAACTGATAACTTTGAATTTTAGCTCGTGTCCGGTGGAATGGGTTTGGAGACCAAACCCCTACGAAAAATAATTACTGATAACTGATAACTGATAACTGATAACTGTTAAAACCGCCCCCGACCCGAAAATACTACTACTAAAAATCCTAATAATTGCACCACAACAATACTAGGACCTGAAGGTAAATTAAAAGTACCAGATAATATCATTCCTATCACCCCACTTAGAGCACCAATTAATGCAGAAACTCCTAAAAACGGCACAAACTCATTACAAATTAACTTTGCTGTAGCTGCTGGAATTACTAAAAAAGCATTCACCAATAAAATACCAACTGCTCTAATAGTCAGAGCGATCGCCAAGGACAAAATAATCATAAATATATATTTATATCTCTCTACAGGAATTCCCTGAATTTGTGCTAATTCAGCATTCAAAGTTAATAATATTTGTTTTTGCAAAGTTAGTCCTATCCAACTCAAAGATACAGTAAATAAAATCGCTAGAAAAACCAAATCTAAATTACTAATTGCCAGAATATCACCAAACAATATAGACAATAAAGTACCACGATATCCAGGTACAAAACTAAACCCAATTGTTCCCAAGGCAACCGAAGCAGCAATTGTAATACTTAAAATCGTATCTCCACCTAAATTAGTTCTTTCAATTAAGTAATTTATTCCTAATCCAAATAATACTAAAAATCCAATTAAAGCCATCATTGGAGGTAACTCTAATAAAGCACCTATAACTACAGCTAAAAAAGCCGTATGGCCTAAAGCTTCTCCAAATAAAGATAACTGACGTAAAATCACAAATCCACCGAGAATACCTGCCAAAATTCCTAACAGAATACCGCCCATAATTGCCCTGTGCATAAAGGGCAAACTAAATAAATCTATTAATTCTGAAAAATTCATATAAATCTTTTAAGTAGTCGGACAAAATTAAAGTTAACTGTGATAGAAGGCAAGAGGGAACAGGCAACAGGAAAGAGTTTCAGTATTAGTAATAGTTCTTAATACAGTGCCGTTTATATATGTTCAACTACTTAATTATCCTGATTATTGCTAACATTCTTTTTGCAAGAATGAAAATATCTAGTCAAACCCTCTCCATAAATATCACTCAAATTATTCTTATTCAAAATAACACTAGGTTTACCATGACATAATATACGACGATTAATACAAATAACTTGGTCACAATAACGACTCACCATATCTAAATCGTGGGAAACTTGAAGAATAGAAAAGCCATTTTCTGTCTGTAAACTTGTCAATAATTCGGCAAATTCTACTTCTCCAGTTGCATCTATACCAGCCATAACTTCATCTAATATTAATAACTGCCGAGGTTGCACTAAACAATATGCTAATAAAACCCGTTTTAACTCCCCTCCACTTAAACTTCCTATTCGTTGTTTACGATGATTTTGTAAGTTAACTTTTAGCAAAGCTTTTTCCACAGAAATAACTTTTTCCCGCGACTTTATAAAACTGCTTTGAGGCAAACCCAAACCAACTAATTCAGCTACAGTTAATGGAAAACTTCGGTCAAAAAGTAACTTCTGGGGAATATAACCAATTTTCTGCCAGTGTTTTCCTAAATCTTTTATTTGTTTACCAAGAATTTCTATATAACCAGACTCATAAGGAATTAAACCTAATATTGCTTGAATTAATGTACTTTTTCCTGCGCCATTAGGTCCAATTATTGCCGTATTACTGCCAGGAAAAATTTGAAATGAGACAGATTCTATTGCTTGATATTTGCCTCTCACTACTGTCATATTTTGTACATCAATTACTGGGAGATTTTTGTTGATTCCTACTACATTCACGGACAAAATTCCTCCAAACTTTTTCAATTATTTCTCATTTTAATTAAATAATATTTTCTGTATAGTAGATCGATGTTTATCAAATTTAATCGGCACTTACCGAGGCGAACTTAGAAACCCGGTTTCTTCGAGAAACCGGGTTTCTTTGCATAATTCCCACTGGTATACTTTACTGACAAACTTCCTCGGCAGGAGAACCTAGAAACCGGGTTTCTTTGCGTAAGTCTTAATAATATTACTTTATTTACAAGCTTCCTCTAAAATTTTGAGATTATTTCTCATCGCTGTAAAATAATGTTCTGGGTCTGACGAACCACTTTCAAGGGGATCTAATGCTTTGACTTTTAACCCATTATCTTGAGCAATTTGCTGCACTCGACTATCATTGTATCCTACTTCCGCAAGTAAACTTTTGACTTGATATTTTTTAGCTGTATCTATTACTCTTTTAATATCTTGAGGAGTAATATTATCTTCTGGCAATTCTACTATTGCCATTTGTTGTAAATTATAGCGTTTTGCTAGATAGGGATAAGCATCGTGAAAGGCAATAAATTTACATCCTTGAAAAGGAGCTAAACGAGTTTTAAATTCTTGGTCAAGTTTCTGTAATTTTTGCAAATAAACATTAGCATTTGACTGATAAGTAGCTGTATTATTAGGGTCAGCTTTAATTAAACCATCGCGAATATTTTTGACTTGTTGTTGTGCTAAAACTGGGTCTAACCAAACATGAGGGTTGCCCTCTTCGTGACTGTGCCCGTGACTGTGACCGTGACTGTGACCGTGATCGTGGTGGTCGTGGTGGTCGTGGTGGTCGTGGTCATCCTCCTTTTCTTCTATAGGTTCAATATTTTGACTAGCATCAATTTCTTGTAGTTGAGAGTTACCAGCAGAATCAACTAATTTCTCTAAAAATTCTTCAAACCCCAACCCATTTTTGACTAATACATCTGCTGCTGCAATAGTACGAGCATTTTGCGGTGTTGCCTGATAGTCGTGGGGATCTGTTCCGGGAGGAATTAAAAGTTCTACTTCTCCACTTTCCCCCGTGACTCCTTTGGTAAACATATATATAGGCAAGAAAGTTGCAACTATCTTAGTTTCACCTGTATTTTGAGCGACGCTGCTAACATTCCCTAGAGAAGCAGTTGTGATAAGTGCTGCTACTCCTAATAATGAACTACCGACCCATTGAAATTTTCTGAACATATTGTTTTGACCTATTGTGAGAATGATTATCATTTTAATATAAATAACAAAAAAAAAGCCATAGAAAGGGAAAATTTCCTTTTTATATAGAAACCAGGTTGATATGAGATGCTTTACTATACTGACATCTGTCTCCCATCAACTCGGTTTCTTATAATACTCTAAAATAAATAGATTTGATATTACTTTTTAGGACTTACCGATCTAGCACAAAGGAGTTGAGATTGTTGCTATTGCTTGTAATCATAAAAATACTTTATTTTGTATCCTATATTAATTATAATACTCATATTCCCACCAATTACCATAGATTTTTTCTGTTATATCTGACTCTCCTCGATGCAAACAATTTTCTTTACCAGGTGGTACATAAGCGAGACCAAATTCATGAAAAATCCAGGTATTAGTTGTAAAGAAAGTACAGTCTTCTCCTTGATGAATTCACTTAACATAAAACCATCCAATTCTAGTCTGATTTTGGCATAAATTAGGACTATTTACACAATTCATTAAAGCAGGTTCAGATAATCGTAATCTAATTATATCTGTATGAACTGCTAAGAAAATGTAACAAAAAACTAATATTGGTACACCTGTTATTTTGATTAAAGTTTTTACCTGAGAATATTGCAGTTTATGTTTGTCAAGAAAGTATCCTAACATTATCACAATTTGTAAAAGCCAATAAACTCCAACAATTAAACAACCAATTATAGCAATTAAATATAGAAAAATAATCGCTAAAAATTCAAATAAAGACCTAGAATCTACTATGATTTGCCATGGTCCAGCTAGAGGTACAATTAGGCAAAAGAATACTAAAATTATTTCCCAATAGTTTTTGATTAATTTAAAGTTCAAGGTAAAATATCCCACTGTAGTTTAGTTTATTAGACATCTCCAGAAAATAAATAAAGCCTTTTTTTCCTTTGTAGGGATATTGCATTCAACGTCCCTAAACTCTTGTTGATGTCTATTTTTATTAATTTCTTCTATAATAATTCAAGGATTTGAAAATCATCAATAGAGGCAGTTCTCAATTTACCTTTCTTATTTGCCTGCCAAACTTTACCACTATCAACATCTAAACAAGTCAACCATCCCCCATCATAAATTCTTGTATCAATACAAATAGCATGACCAACATTAAGAGGTTTACCATTTTTTTGACTCGTGTGACCGCAAACCATTGTTTTTCCAGAAAAGTGAGGCATCGGATTATTGAATCTTTCCCAGAAAAGGTTGTATTCTGGTTGCTCATTTAAAGAAAGATGAGGAGCAGCATTTGCATGAACAAAAAAATGTTTCTCTGACTCCCACCAGTCTACACAGACATTTTCCATAAAATGCCAGTGTTCGTCTGGAATTTGTTTTTTTTGAGATTTACCAGACTTAGAATAAGAAGCTAAGGTCTCCTTTCCTCCAGATTTATGCCAACGAGCTTTATTTTCCTTACAATGACGAGACCTAAGCATCATCAGTTCATGGTTGCCACGCAAAGCTACAAGTTGCCCAGTTTCATGTAGTGCAATCAATCTATTAATCACTCCTTGAGAATCTGGACCTCTATCTACATAGTCGCCGAGAGTAATAATAATATCCTCTAACTGTGGTTTGACTGCTGCAATTAATGTATCAAATGCTATTGAATAACCGTGAATATCTCCGATGGCAAGAATACGCATAATATAAAGAAGATAGAGAATAAGGAATAGGGAATAAGGAATACCAAATCCGGTTATAATAAGCTGAATACAAAATTAAAATGTTAAATACCTAAAAAAGCTTATTTAGCCTTTCATTTTAACTCAGAGGAATTGAAGGAAAAATATAGAAAATGACTTCAGAAATCAAAAAATTAACTAATTATCATTGGCTAATTTATGACTAATTTTTATTAGCTTTTATAAACCGGATTTGGTATGACACCGATGCTACCTGATTTCATATAGTATCCTACTTTAAATCAATATCCTTCCAAGTTAAAGCGATCCTCTTCTGGTCTACAACCCGTCTAAGCCAGCAAAGCAACGTAAAGGTAATAGTACATTTACCGCTTGATGAATTTTAGAAGTTCCCAGCAAGATATGATCATAATACCTAGCTTACTTTTAGCTAAAGCAGTGTCGATTTCCTTAGCCTTAGCAGTTGCTATCTTTAAGCTGTCCTTTGTTACCTCTGGACAAATCTGTAAAGACTTGCCCTTTTTGTCAAACGTCCATCTTAACCTAATATGGCCTTTGAACATTTCAATAGCGACTCGACCTACCTTTTTTACCGTCCCTTGACTTTTATTTATGACCATCTGTCTATGCTTTATTAGATACAGGAACGAGGCACAGGAAATAAGTCTCAAACGCTCAAAAACCTTCCTGTACTTGCGGGAACTTTAGGGTAGTGGGGGTCGTCGCTTCAAACACGCTACTCCGATTTTTTACATCAACTTTCTGAAGCCCAAGCACAGTGATATAGCGCTACGCGCTAGGGAGTAGGGAGTAGGGAGTAGGGAGTAGCAGACTTTTCAAGGGTTCTAGGATTTAGAAATGTCAAGAGCCTTAATGCGTAGTGCTATAAAAGGATTTAACATTATTTTAGGAACTTAATATCTCCAGGTTGGATGTTTTAATAAGGTAGAAACAAAATACTTAAAAATTAGGAGCTAAAACAATGAAATACTTTTCAGTTGTGATGGAGCTATTACGAGAGAGACAGAATTTTCTAGAAGATATTCGCCAAGGTCATCAACTCAAGGATAAAATATTAGGTTTATTAATTTCTAGTGCTGTATTTTTTGCTATTTATGGTGCAATAATAGGTAGTTCAAATAGTTGGTTACAAGCATCTTTTTCCGCTGTTAAGTTACCAGCATTATATTTATTAACTTTAATTATTTGTTTTCCTACATTATACTTTTTTAATGTCATGTTTGGTTCAAAAAAAACCTTTGAACAATTTTTGACATTATTAATGACTGCAATGGCATTAATTGCGGTTTTATTATTTGGCTTTGCACCAGTTAGTTTGTTTTTCCTGTTATCTATAAATAATTATCAGTTTTTTGTATTATTGAACGTTCTTATTTTTGCAGTAACGGGCTTTTTAGGGGTACAATTCTTTTACCAAGGAATGAATTTTTTATCTGAAGAAGATGGAGAAGGAAAAGAAATTAGGTTGAAGATTTTGCGATTTTGGTTGGGATTATATGCTTTTGTAGGATTTCAATTAGGATGGACTCTGCGACCTTTTTTTGGAGCACCAGGAGAACCTTTCCAAATTTTTAGAGACAACCAAGATAATTTTTATTTAACGATTATCAATTTAATTACCAGTCTTTTAGGATTGAAATAAGATTGTTGTGAGAGCAAATGTGAAATAATTATGCAACGAGATTTACAAGATTTAAAAATTCTAGAACCAGAGATTGAGAAATTAAGCGGTAAAAGTTTGAACGATATATTAATGGTGAATTTATATCAGTTACCATTAGGATTTAGTCAAAGGCAAATATTGTCAATTATGTTGAATCAAATTGTTGTATTTGCTTTGACTTTAATTATTTCTCTACCTCTAACTTTAGTTATGATTACGAAGACAAGTTATGCTTCTGATGACCCTCGCTTAATCAGTCTATTTATCAAAATTGTTTTTGGAATATCACTAGGTATTACTCTGTGTTGGAATATTTATATGTGGTGGAAAACTAAACCACTAAAAGAACTAGCAAAATTGCAGAATGAGGTAAATAAATATAATCAGGTAATTATGGCTGTAGAGATTATGGATAGATTAGCTGCGGTGGGAAATTTAGAAGTAAATTTGATTAATCGAAATGATGTAGTTAAAGCATTGCAATTAACTAGAGAAAGTTTGATTTGTGCATTACAAACAGAAAGAATTTTACGGGAAAATCAAGATTTTATTATGAGGCGATATGAATTATTTGCTAGTATGGAAAATAATTTATCTGCTCTAATGAATTTTGATGTTAAAAATCAAGCAACTGAATATGGAAAGTTACTGAATGAAGCATTAGAAATTGGTATGAGTGTGCAGAAAGAAGTACGAAAGTTGTCTGGAGTTTCGGTAGAGAAATAATATTCATAAAAGAAGGAAGAGGGAAAGTAGATGAGTCGTGAGTTTAAAATCAAACATTGGGAGGAAAAATTATGTTAATCTGACTTGTATAATTATTTATTAATTGATAATGAATAATGGATAGTGGATAATGAAAAATATCTCTACTTATCAATTATCTATTGTTAAGGAGGGGCTTTAAACCTTTGGAGATTAATTATCCATTAGTAATCTATAACCCAGCAAAAATAATTGAACGTACCGCAATTATTGAGAATTTGTTGATAATGAAGTTTAATTCTTTAGATGAAAAAATTAGGAATATTATTGAACCAATTTTGTTTTTATCTCCAGAATAATTTTCCTCTTTACTATTACCGAAATATTGTGGTTTAAAGCCTCCCCTTGGATAGGGGATAATAAATAAAAATTTTCCTGTTCGTCAATCCTCTTCTTTTCAAGGAGAGGTAATTCTAAATTCTAAATTATTGAAAGTTATCTTAATTCTCTCGTGAGGAATTATTGGCAAGATTTAGTAGTGAGAATTAATAGGGGAATTTAAAATCAAAAAGGAAGATCGCTTGTCATATTAAATCCGGTAGAATCGTCATAAATAAAGTACATAAACTGGGTTTGTATTAGAGGCAATAATACACTGACATCTGTCTACCATAAACCCGGTTTCTTATCATACTTGAAAGCAAGCGGATTTGATCTAAAAAATCTATTTTAGATGTAATAAGATAAATAGTACAATTGATTAATTTCCGTTAATCAATAAAGTAAAAGTCTTCTCACAGAATATTTTTTAAAGTAGAATTGAAATATAATAACATAGTGGACTAAATGTAGCGGAAACAGGATTATAAAAACACTAACTAGAATCTATATTAGTGATAAATACCTAAATTAATCCGATACACAATCCCAATTAATTTAACCATACTTTAGAAAAAAATGGTCGCACAAATATCCGATAGTAACTACGAAACCAAAACCCAAGAAATAGCGAAACAAATCTTGACAGCAACTCAAGAAAAAAATCGTTCTTTCTTAGGTCAATTGCAAAATCAAATGCGGTGGGATGATAAACTCCTTGACTGGGCAATGGCAAGTCCTGGTTTGCGGGTACAACTATTTCGTTTTATTGACTGTTTACCAGCATTACGCAGTAAACCAGAAATAGCTGCTCATCTTCAAGAATATCTGACTACTGAAGAAGTTGAACTCCCAGATGCTCTGAAAAAACTTCTCAATTTTGCTAACCCAGACTCTGTTCCTGGTCAACTAGCAGCGACGACTGTTGCACCCGCAGTTGAAACCCTCGCTCATAAATACATTGCCGGGGAAAATGTCAAACAAATTATCAAAACTCTGGAAAAACTACGGAAAGAAAAAATGTGCTTTACCGTAGACTTGCTTGGGGAAGCAGTCATCACTGAAACTGAAGCACAGTTATATTTAGATCGTTATCTCGAACTGATGACTCAACTTTCTCAAGCTGCTAACAAGTGGTCATCAGTTCCTCAGATAGATGAAGCGGAAGGGGAGCAACTGCCACGAGTACAAGTATCTGTAAAACTTACAGCATTTTATTCCCAGTTTGATCCCCTTGATGTTAAAGGTAGTCAAGAACGAGTCACCAATCGCATTCGCACTCTACTCAGACGCGCTAAAGAACTCGGTGTAGCAGTTCACTTCGATATGGAACAATACACCTACAAAGACTTGACTATTGCTATTCTCAAAGAATTGTTGATGGAAGAAGAGTTTCGCAACCGCACCGACATCGGTGTAACAATTCAAGCATATCTGCGGGATAGCGAAAAAGATGTGCAAGGTATTATTGACTGGGCAAAAATTCGAGGTTGTCCCGTTACTATTCGACTCGTCAAAGGAGCGTATTGGGATCAGGAAACAATCAATGCTTTACAACACGACTGGCCGCAACCAGTATTTAACGATAAACCTGAAACCGATGCCAATTTTGAAAAGCTGACTCAGATGATGCTAGAAAATTATCAATATATTTATTCAGCTATTGGGAGTCATAATGTTCGGTCTCAGGCAAGAGCGATCGCCATTGCAGAAACTTTAAATGTGCCTCGCCGTTGTTTTGAGATGCAAGTTCTCTATGGTATGGGCGACCAAATAGCAAAAGCATTAGTAGATAAAGGTTATCGCGTCCGAGTTTACTGCCCTTATGGCGACCTATTACCAGGAATGGCATATTTAATTCGTCGCCTTTTGGAAAATACTGCAAACAGTTCATTCCTCCGACAAAGTTCAGAAAACCGACCTTTGGAAGAATTATTAGCAGCACCAAGCACTAACGGCAAAACTACAATTCACGATATTGTTAAACCAGTTTTCCCAAATGCTGCGGATAGCGACTACGCCAATGCCCAACAACGGCAACAAGCACTGAATGCAATTGGCCAAGCGCGATTAGAATTAGGAAAAACCTATTTGCCAATTATCAATGGTGAATACACAAATACGGAACAAATAGTTAATTCTGTTAACCCATCAAACCCTAAAGAGATTGTTGGAAAAATTGGTTTAATTTCTGTCGAACAAGCAGAACAGGCAATTCAAGCAGCAAAAGCAGCATTTCCAGGTTGGAAGACAACACCTGTTCGGGAACGGACAAGGATATTGCGCAAAGCTGCAGACTTAATGGAAAAACGTCGCCACGAACTAGCAGCATGGATGGTGTTAGAAGTTGGAAAACCTCTGAACCAATGTAATGCGGAAGTTTCAGAAGCGATAGATTTTTGTCGTTATTATGCCGATGAAATGGAACGGTTAGATGGGGGTTATAAATATGATGTTGCTGGAGAAACTGACCGTTATCATTATCAACCCCGTGGTATTTCTTTGGTGATTTCTCCTTGGAATTTTCCTCTAGCTATTCCTACGGGAATGACGGTTTCATCTTTGGTGACTGGTAACTGTACGTTGTTGAAACCTGCGGAGGTGTCATCAGTTATTGCCTCAAAAATTGCTGAAATTTTGGTGGAAGCTGGTTTTCCAAAAGGAGTATTTCAGTTTGTTCCGGGTAAGGGTTCCACTGCTGGTGATTTTATGGTGAAACACCCAGATGTTAATAGTATTACTTTTACTGGTTCTCAGGAGGTAGGTTGTCATATCTATGCTCAAGCTGCTATTTTGCGTCCAGGGCAAAAACATCTGAAGCGGGTTATTGCTGAGATGGGTGGTAAAAATGCGATTATTGTGGATGAAAGTGCTGACCTCGATCAAGCGGTTGCTGGTGTTGTGTATTCTGCTTTTGGATATAGTGGACAGAAATGTTCAGCTTGTTCCCGGGTTGTGGTGTTGGCACCAATTTATGATGCTTTTGTCGAACGCTTGGTAGAAGCGACGCGATCGCTAAATATAGGAGATGCAGAGAAACCCAGTACCCAAGTTGGTCCGGTAATTGATGATAAGGCGCAAAAGCGAATTAAGGAATATATTGCCAAAGGTAAGCAGGAGGGGAAAGTTGCTATTGAGATGAGTGCGCCAGAGGATGGTTATTTTGTTGGTCCAGTGGTATTTAAGGATGTGTTACCAAATGCGACTATTGCTCAGGAAGAAATATTTGGTCCGGTATTGGCAGTGATGAAAGCAGAGAATTTTACGGAAGCTTTGGAAATTGCTAATGGAACGAATTTTGCTTTGACTGGGGGGTTGTATTCTCGGACTCCTTCTCACATTGAACGAGCGAAGGCAGAATTTGAAGTGGGGAATTTGTATATTAATCGTGGAATTACCGGAGCGATCGTTTCCCGACAACCGTTTGGTGGGTTTAAGTTGTCTGGTGTGGGTTCAAAAGCAGGAGGACCTGATTATCTGCTGCAATTTTTGGAACCGCGCACGATAACTGAGAATGTTCAGCGGCAAGGTTTTGCACCTATTGAGGGTGTGGATAGTTGAGGTTAGGTTGAGTGCAGTAAATTAAATTAGCTATAATATAATGTTGTAGGGACTTTGTATGAAATGTCCCTACCCTTCCCCCTGTCCTTTGTTATAGCACTAGAAGTTTTAGGGGTTTAGATGGCTTTAAGGTAACTTACACTTTGAGAAAGTTTCTGAAGCGATCGCCAAATTTCAACAAGTTCAAAAGAGAATTTAGAAAGATTTGGCAATAGTTGAATGCAAATATTATGGAGTAAAAAAATTCTAGAGGAACAAAGCAATGACTACAAACAATAATCAAAACCCTACCCCTAAAAAAATGGAAAAACTTGTCATTAGAGAACGTCTGCGTCAAGCAAGGTTAAGCTTTAATATTGCTCTAAGCTTAACTATAATTAGTGCAATTGTTATTGTAACAGGTGTAGGACTTTTACTATCAGGAAAAACTTCTCAAGGAACAGCAACAACTGCAGGTGGACTTGCTTCTCAAATTATTAGTGTTAGCTTACTAAAAAAGACTCAAGATACTAATGAAAGACTTGATAAAATAGCAACACAACAGCTTTCCTCTGAAGAACTCCCCCTGAAAGGAAAAGTTATTCATTATGATGCTCCTTACGAACCTGTAGCTTTAGAAGACTGGGAAGCGTTAAAATGATTATTCTAGACACTCATATCTGGATTTGGTGGGTTGACGATAATCCTAAACTATCTTCTCAAAACCGAGAAATTATTCAAGCAAATCAAACAAGTGGTTTAGGAATTAGTATTATTTCTTGTTGGGAAATTGCCAAATTAGTCGAGAAAAAGAGACTAACTTTTGAGTGTTCTGTAGAAGAATGGCTTGAACTTGCTCTCAACTACCCTGGAATCCAATTACTAGAGTTAAACCTGCCGATTATTATCCAATCGACTCAACTATCTGGATTTCATGCCGATCCAGCAGACCAGATTATCGTAGCAACAGCTAAAGTTCACGGTTCATTATTAGTCACTCAAGACCAAAAAATCTTGAATTATTTTCAAAGGTCGAACTAATTAATGAGACTTGATATAACAACTGATAACTGAAAAAAAGGTTGTTGACAAAATAATTTGACATGGTATTATAAGCATAATGGAAAAAGTGCGCTCAGATATACTCAAATAAATTCGGCCAAAAAAACCTATTTCCCCGCTAGACAGTCTGATAACTGATAACTGATAACTGAAAAAATTATGCAGTCTGGAAAAATCCTGAGAAATCACTACAAAATTATTGACTCTCTCGGAAGCGGAGGGTTTGGAGATACCTACTTAGCTGAAGATTTAGACTTACCAGGAAATCCGAAATGTGTAGTCAAACATCTATCACCTAAAAGTTCAGACCCAGGAGTTTTGCCTGTCGCCCAAAGATTGTTTGACATAGAAGCAGAAACTTTATACAAATTAGGGCAATACTCAGACCAAATACCAAAATTATTTGCTCATTTCCAGGAAGGAAGAGAATTTTACCTAGTACAAGAATATATAGAAGGGCACGATATTAGTAAAGAACTTACCCCAGGAAAAAAATTAAGCGAGTCTTATACCATTGCCCTACTCAAAGGAATCTTAGAAGCATTAGCAGTAGCTCACCAAAATAATATTATTCATAGAGATATTAAGCCACAAAATTTGATGCGTCGGAAGTCAGATAACAAAATAGTATTGATAGACTTCGGAGCAGTAAAAGAAATAAGCGTATTAACAACAGCTAATCAACCAAGAACAACAACCCTAACAGTAGCAGTCGGAACACCAGGATATATGCCAAGCGAACAAGCGATATAGCTGCCGCACTTGCTCCGCCAACGGCAAACCAAAACTAAGTAGCGATATTTATGCAGTAGGAATGGTTGGAATAAAAGCACTAACAGGAAAAGAACCGGAAGATTTACCAACAGACCAAGATACAGGAAATATTATCTGGCAAAACCAAGCAAAAGTAAGCAACTATCTGGCAGATATCTTAGATAAGATGGTGCAAGAATATTTTAGAGAACGCTATAAAAATGCAAAAGAAGTAGTCTGAGTTAGTTAACTATGATGGTAACTATACTTATGCTAATGAACCGAAAGGAATATATCGAGGACAAACAACGGATGTGGGAATTTTTCCTCCCAATAGTTTTGGTTTGTACGATATGCACGGGAATGTATGGGAATGGTGTCAGGATGTTTGGCATAGTAACTATAATGGAGCGCCTACTGATGGAAGTCCTTGGGAAACTGGGGGAGATAATAATCGTTCACCGCTGCGGGGCGGTTCCTGGAACGACATTCCTAATGACTGCCGTTCCGCGTATCGCGACGACTACACTTGGCGCGATTACCACAGCTACAATTTTGGTTTTCGTGTAGTATGCGATGGCGGGAGAACTTAATGAAGTCAGAAGTTTGAAGTCAGAAGTCAGAAGGTTTTTTTAACTCAGAAGTTAAGGTTTTTGAAGTAGGCAAGTTCAGATATAATTTAGGAAAAAAATCACTATAAAGTTAGAAGCTTTGAGGCAGGGAAAATCAAATGAAGTTAGAAGTCAGAAGTCAGAAGTCAGAAGTGTTTATGAAGTTCTAAGTTTCAGGTTTTTTAAGTAGGTAAATAATGAAGTCAGAAGTCAGAAGTCAGAAGTCAGAAGTGTTTATGAAGTTCTAAGTTTCAGGTTTTTTAAGTAAGTAAATTCAGATATAATTTAGGAAAAAAATCACTATAAAGTTAGAAGCTTTGAGGCGGAAAAATAATTTGAGTAATCAACAAATTTCAATTCAGGAAAGAACAAAAAAGTTTGCGGTTAGAGTAGTCAAAGCTTGTACTTGGTTAGAAGGAAAATCTAATGTAAGTAGAACCTTAGCAAATCAATTGTTAAGGTCAGGAACTTCTATAGGAGCAAATTGTAGTGAAGCTAAGTCAGCTCAATCTAAAAAAGATTTTATCAGTAAATATGAAATTGCCCTCAAAGAAGCAAGAGAAACAAAATATTGGCTAGAAGTTATAATAGAAGCTGAAGTAGTATCATTAGAAAAGTTCAAATACCTAATGCAAGAAACCGAAGAAATTATTAAAATATTAGTCGCTACGATTAAAAAGCTCAAGCAATAAACTTCAGACTTCAGCATAACTTCATAAATATTTCTGAGTTCTAACTTCATAAATACTTCTGACTTCTGACTTCATAAAAACTTCTGACTTCAAACTTCTAACTTCTGACTTCAAACTTCTGACTTCATAAAGACTTCTGACTTCTAACTTCTGACTTCTACTAAGCTCCCATCCCCGAATATTGCTTTAACCCCAGTCGCCACAACCAACGGTTTAACGCAAAAAATATAACACTCCAAACAAACATAACTAATAACCCCCGCCCAACATCCACAGGCAACCCCACTAACAAAGATGCAGGAAAATGAATCAGATAAGGAAGCGGAGTCCACAACACTATTTTCAACACCATTTCTGGAAACACTTCTAATGGAGCAGTTATTCCTGACAAAAACATATAAGGTAATAACCAAAGTTGTTCGATCGCCCTTGCTCTTTCAGTCCAAAACGCACACATAGCTAATGTATATTGAATTAAAAATCGCAAGACAAGCGCCATTAACACTACAATTAAAAATAACAAGAAATCCCCAAAATTAGGCAACCAAAATGCCTGGGGATAGAGAACAAAAAATAACAGTATTAAACCTAAAACAAAAAGTCCTCTAGCAAATCTTTCTGCAATATGACCTGCTACATGATGCCAGACTGGATCTATTGGTTGTAATAATTTAGGAGATAATTTTCCTTCAACTACTTCTCTTTCAAAATCAAAAATCACCCAAACTGGAGTTATAGTTCGGACAATAAATACTGCTAAGAAATAACGAGAAAACTGTAATTCATCTAATGGAAAATCACCTTGAATTGCAGCTTCTATCCAAATACCCATCATAATAAAAGGTAAAGAAGATGACAATATCCAGAAGAATAATTCGGCTCTATATTCCAGCATATAGGCGTAGTAAGTAGAAAGAAAAGCTTTTGCAGTTTTGATAATTTTTTTCATTTTTCCAGTGCGGGCATCTTGCCCGCTAGTAATGTACCTAACTGAGATAAAATTCTCTATTAATAACAATAATTGCTCTAATTATTGAGTGTCGAATACTATCAGGATTTACGCATTACGAACGGTTTGTGGAGGTTTGAGATTACTATCCTGACGGACTGCTCCGCATTCATGTCGCGCAGCGAAACGCTGTCGCTCGTAATAACATAATACCGTTGCCAAATCTCAGCAGCAATTTCATCTTTGTGAATTTTAACTTTTGACTTTTGACTTTTGACTTTACTCATAACAACTGCTCTTATTTTTGACTTTTGACTTTTGACTTGACTCATACCTTCCCTGCCTGAAAAACTCTACCAATAACCTCCTCAATAGGTGGATCGGTCACCGTTAAATCTTGCACTTCCAATTCTGCCAAAATTTTAGCTACAGTTTCCGTTAAATTTTCCCGACGCACCAACAAACGTACTGCCTGACCTTCCAATGTTTCCACCTCTCCATAATTAGATAAACGTTGCCGAAAATTCTCTACATCTGGAGGAATAGGATTAACTAATTCTATTTGCACCTCCCGATAAGGAGCAAAGCGATCGAGTAAACTATCTAAACTGCCATCATAAATTAACTCACCTTGGTATATCAATAACACCCGCTTAGACAAAGCAGTAATATCCGCCATATAATGACTCGTCAACAAAACAGTCGCTTGATAACGTTGATTATATTCCCGCAAAAATTCCCGCACTGCCGCCTGAGCATTCACATCTAAACCCAAAGTTGGTTCATCCAAAAACAAAACTTGCGGTCTATGCAACAACGCTGCCATCAACTCTGCTTTCATCCGTTCCCCCAGAGATAATTTCCTGACTGGTTGCTTCAACTTCCACTCCAGCGACAACATTTCTGTTAACTCCATCAAGCGTCTGTGATACTCTTGGTCAGAAACATCATAAACAGCAGCATTAATTTTCAGGGAGTCTAACACAGGTAAATCCCATATTAACTGTTGTTTTTGCCCCATGACTAAAGTAATTTTCTGCAAAAATTCTCTCTTGCGGTCAAAAGGTATATTATCTGCAACCTTAACTACGCCATTAGACGGATGAATTAAACCTGTCAGCATTTTCAGGGTAGTAGTTTTACCGGCACCGTTCGGTCCAAGAAATCCCACTATTTCTCCAGGATTTATTTCAAAAGAAATATTTTCAACTGCCTTAACATATTGGTATTGGCGACGAATAAAATGACGCAATGTTCCTTTAATTCCAGGTTCTTTGATAGCTACTGGGTAGACTTTGCTTAAATTTTTAGCTAGTATAATAGACATAAGTTTAAATATCACAGGACTTACGCAAACCAACCAAGAAACCGGGTTTATTACCCTAATTTAACGGTTAATATTGCCAATTTTAGTTCATAAACCTGGTTTCTGCCTAAGTCCTAACAGCAAAAAAACTTAGCATATTAGGAGACATAAACTATGGTACTTACCTCAGACTTTTCAGCACCTCTTGCTCGTTTATTAGGAACAAATGGTGATGATAATGAAGTTCTTACGGTACAACAAGCTAATGATTTTCCTGGAGGAATATTAGCTCTTAGTGGAAATGATACCATTAATGCTTCATCTGTAAATGACTTAATATTTGGAGGTAGAGGAGAAGACGATCTGTTAGGGAATGAGGGTAATGATAGCTTGTTTGGTAATAAAGATACCGATTTTCTTAATGGTGGTTTAGGTGATGATATATTGCGTGGAGGTAAAGGTATCGATCTATTAGTTGGTGGTGAGGGTAATGATACTCTTATTGGTGATGCTGGTGTTGATATTTATCAGGGTGGTTTGGGAAGTGATGTCTATGTTTTCAGAACTGAGTTAGCAGGAATAGAACAAGATTTAGGTGGTGTTATTTCTATACTTCCAGGAATTCCCAATAGTATTGAATTGCCTAATGCAGTTATTACTGATTTTAACTCTGCTGAAGATATTATTGGATTAACTGGAGGGTTGACAAAAGCTGATTTAATCTTTGAAGATTTTAACAGTTTCGAGGAGTTTGGTGTTAATGCCAATCTGGTTTTACCATTGTTAGATGATGAACTAGAACTGTTAGCTAATACTGGTATTTCAGTGCAGGATTTCGACCCGAATAATGATGGAATTTTAGAAGGTACTGCTATTAGAATTAGTAGCACAAATCAATTATTAGGATATGTGTTGAACACAGAATTTTCAGAAGTTGCAGCTTTACCAGAATCACAGTTTATTAGTGTAGATTTTTGATGAATTAATAGGGCTAGTAACTGTTGGCTATAATGTTGTGAAGCAAAACAACCGTTGACTCCTACAGATGCTGTATGACTTGATATTTTGGGTAATTCCTGATTGAATAGATTCGATTGAGTCTAGAGAAAACATGAAAAATACAGAATCTATTCCAATTGTGAATAGCCACAACGAGTGGGACGCCCTACAAGAAATTATTGTAGGGCGTGTAGAAGCTGCTAGCCTACCACAATTTGATGCTACTGTCAAGGCAAATACATATCCTAAAAACTGGTGGTTTTTCCAAAAGTATGGCGGTCTTCCATATCCTCAAGAATTAGTTGAACCTGCCTCAAAAGAATTGGATGAATTTTGTCGAGTTCTAGAGGGGGAGGGCTAGTAACTGTTGGCTAAAATCTGGTATTATCTATAAAAATCTGGGATTATCTGTTGTATGTTACTAGGATTCAAAACTGAATTACACCCCACAAACCAGCAAAAAACGCTGCTAGCTAAACACGCTGGCGTAGCTCGTCACGCTTGGAATTGGGGATTATGGTTGACTAGGAACATCCTTAATCACAATTTCAATCATCCTAAAAGTAAACTTAAATTTCCCAGATCTATCGACTTGCATAAACTTTTAGTAGCAATGGTTAAACCTAAAAACTATTGGTATTATGGGCGTTGCTGAATTAAGGTATGATTTGGGAAAAGAGCGATCGCTAAACTATAAAATCATTTATATTATTTGAATAAGGAGTTGGCACATCTCTAAATCTTAGATAGTGAATTAATAATTGAATAGAATATTTGAGCATTTCTTCAGATTTAGAATAGGAAAGAGTTTGACGATGTAACCTTGCTAAATAATGTCTTAATCTAGTATTTTCACCTTCAACTCGAACCATATATGTTTTACTAATAATTTGATCTCCATTACTGTTTAAAATTTGGATAAACTTTCCATCCATCTGTCACATAAAAATAACATTTCCATTTACTAATAACTTCCCATAATGGAGCAAAAGTTTTGGCACTATGGTCTCCTAAAACCCATCCCAAAATACCCTGTTTAAAGTGGTCTACTGCTGTCCATAGCCAAATTTTGTTTTTTTTGAGCCTACAAATGTTTCCAATTCATCTAATTCTCCTACTTCTGGAGTTTCCTCTGGATCATAACAATCAGGTAAGAGTTTCCCTACTTGTTTGACCCAATTAATAATTGTGGTATGATGCACTTTTTTAACTCTTTCAATACCTCTAAATCCCATACCATTTACATACATTTTTAGACATTCTTGTTTAAGAGCTTGAGAGTAACCTCTACGAGGTTCATAACATTCTATGAATTGTCGGCCAAAATGGACACAAATATAGTTTTGTTTTCCTTTTTTATGACCATTTTTATTGATATGATCTGATTTACATTCAGGACATTGCATAATTTTTAATTCTAATAAGTTGACTTTTTTGGCGATCGCTCTTTTCCCAAATCATACCCTAATTCAGCAACGCCGTATTATGAAGTATCTAAAACAGCTCCTCAATATGCTTTGAGGTATTTGTCCGTTGCTCGCAATGACTATTTTTTATGTTGTTCTCCAAGTTTTATGGTCTTGGTCTCTGACTCAAACCACTGTCGCGATGTCTTGTCTACTGATTAGTTTGAAGCCAATATTCACCTGCCTCTTTGCTTGGCTGCTCTTAGGTCAGCGTTTTGACAACAAATTCCTCCTGGGAATGGTAATTGCCATCGGGGGTGTAGCTGCTATGGGAGTGGGCGAGCTGCAAATTGGTGCTGGCAAGATTCAAGGTGACGCTGCAGCTTTACTAGCAGGAATTTTGGAAGCTGCTTACCTGCTAACTGTAGAAAAACTGAGAACTAAGTTTATCCCAACAACTATAATTTTCTGGTGTTGTGGATTAGGTACTTTGTTAAGTTTGCCTATATTTCTGTTTACCGAAGATAGAGTTTTTCCCTATTCAGTAAATGGGTGGGTATTTGTAATTTCTCTAACTATAATTAGCCAAGTATTAGGGCAGGTATTTATTGCTTATAGTCTCAAAAAGTTTTCGTCAGGGTTAGTAGCTCTCGTTCTTCTTTTGGAGCCTATTTTGGCTGCAATAGCCGCCTGGGTAATCTTTGGTGAAAAGTTAAGTTTATTTGACTGGGTAGCTTTATTTGTGATTTTGCTTGGTCTATCTCTAGCTGTATCCAGCCAGCCGACTAAGACTAATACAGAACAAAATTCTACATTAGGCAATGACCTGATTTCTAATTAATTTATTTTTTCTTTTAAGTCATAACTGAAATGACAAATCAACTGGAAGTTCCACAACAAGATAATTCTCAAACAAAAAATATACTAGCGATCGCTGCTTTATGTATGGGCGTACTGGCATATTCTTCAGGCTCAATATTTATCCGGTTGTGTGAAGCAGAAATTACTCCCTACGGAACGGTATTTGACCGAGTGGCATTTGGTACGATCGCCTTTGGGTTTTGGAAAGGAGTCAATGCTTTAAATAACGGAGCCAATAATGAAAAACCCATACAAGAAAAATTAGACGGTAAAGATATTTGGTTATTGGTGGCAATGGCTGCTTTATTTCTGGCTTTCCAAGGTTTGTGGGCTTGGTCTGTGAGTCACACAGCACTCGCTATCTCTACCGTATTAGCTAGTATCAAACCAATATTCACTTGTCTCCTAGCTTGGTTGCTCTGGGGTCAGCGTTTTGGCAACAAATTCTTAATTGGGATGATAATTGCCATAGCTGGTGCAAGTGCTATTGGGTTAGACGATCTACAAATTGGTACGAACAAAATTCAAGGTGACATAGCAGCTTTTCTGGTGGCAATTTTGGAAGCTGCGTATCTGCTGGCGATCGAAAAACTGAGAACTAAGATTGATTCCACAACTATAATGCTATGGTGTTGTGGAATAGGAACTCTGTTAAGTTTGCCGATATTGCTGTTGACGGAAGATAGAGTTTTTCCCTATTCAGTAAATGGGTGGATATTTGTAACTGCTCTCGTTTTAATTGACCAAGTATTGGGGCAAGGACTTCTTGCTTATAGTCTGAAAAAGTTTTCGTCAGGAGTTGTCGCTTTAGTGCTTTTATTAGAACCTGTTTTGGTTGCGATCGCAGCTTGGGTAGTCTTTGGTGAAAAGTTAAGCTTGTTTGACTGGGTGGCTTTGTTTGTGATTTTGTTTGGTCTATTTCTGGCTGTATCCAGTCAGCCGACTAAAATTAATACAGACAAAAACTCTACATTAGGTTTTGATAGCACAAGCCAAAAACCTAAGCAAATTATCTGATTGAGGTTGGAACATACGCCTTCCAAAAAGACACGACTTAATTTTTCTTACCGTACCTTAATACTAATTGCCACCGAAAATCAAGTTAAATTTGGAGAAGTTTACTTTGCCAGTGCTGCTGTATAATACCTGAGTACATGGAACAAGAATACAATTTATTTAGAAAGATAACAAAATAATGAACTATCCAGTCTGTAGCTATAACGAATGGGACCCTCTAGAAGAAATAATTGTTGGAACTATTGACGGAGTGACAGCACCTGTTTTAACCCATGATATGAAGACCTTCATAAGAATTGATGAGGAGCGAGTGGTTGTTGAGAAGAGTGAAGAAGCAACTATCAAGTTTTTTAAGGAGATAGGCTTAAAACCAATTTTGGTTGATTTTAAAGACCATTATATTTTTGGGGGTTGATTACATTGTGCCACTTGCGACGTACGCAGGCGTGGTACACTGAAATCGTATTTTTAAATTTGGGTACTTCCAATCTGTATATCTGGGGTTGCACATTAAAGAATGATAATAGATTGTCAACGGTACATATGTTAAAGAAAGAATTATCGAAAAATATCAAATATTAGGATTTATCATTCCTGACTGTGCAACGCCGTATTATCTAGCTGAGAAACAAAAATTATGGACACTAAGCAACAAAAGTGGATACAGGAAAAAGCTAATTATACTTCTGAGCAATTGATTATTAATGGTGTTGAAGTAATGCAGGACTGGGAAATTCCCTATATGAAGAAGTTGGCCTCAATCGCAACTTCAAATGGCGGACAAGTATTGGAATTAGGATTTGGACTTGGATTATCAGCAGGTTTCATTCAAGACTCCCCCGACATTGAGAAACATACGATCATTGAAGCTCATCCAGATGTGTGCGAATTTGCTCGTCAGAAATATCCTGAAGCTTTGAATACAGGCAGGATGGAAATTGTCTCAGGTTTTTGGCAAGAGGTTAGTTCCCATTTTGATGATGAGACTTTTGACGGGATTTTGTTTGATACTGTACCGCTAGCTCCAGAGGATGCAGGAACTTTCCACCAACACGAATTTTTTCAGGAAGCAGGTAGGTTACTCAAAAAAAGTGGAACATTTACTTATTTTTCACGTGTCGCCACTGAAATACCAGAAACACATCAAAAACTTTTGCGAGAAGCCGGTTTTTCCCAGATCGATTTTGAGGTTGTTGATGTAAATCCACCTGTACCGTCTCAGTATTGGGAGTACAAAACAATTGTGGCTCCCATCATTAAGAAATAAATCTATTATCTTCCATCCTCCTAAAGCTGTATTCAATAATTAATAACTAACAATTAAAGACCTCCCCCGATCTGGCGGGGTTTACTACTTCTTCTGCAATAGAAGGATTGGGTTACAGCGCTTTTCAGTTGAGTAGACCACAAAACTGTTGTAGGAGTAATGAGTAATGAGTAAGGAGTAAGGAGTAAGGAGTAAGGAGTCAGTATCATTGTGGTTTATTCATATGAAAACCACTGTAAAAGGAATTTTTTTATTCTCATTAGGAGGTTAAATTACCATGAGATTTATTAATCCAAAAATTGATTATGCTTTTAAGAAAATCTTCGGTTATGATGAAAGTCAAGACATATTAATTAGCTTTTTGAACGCCATTATTTATGAGGGAAAACAAGATTAAATCTCCATAAATTATTGACCCCTATAGCCCCGGTCAAGTTCAAATTTTAAAAGATAGTTTTTGAATTAAATAGTGGTGCGTTACGGCTACAAATTTTGCTATAATATAGTTAGCCTCAAAAACTAAATGGTGAAACAGTATGGTAAAAGAATTAACCACCGATACCAAACCAGAAATTATTTACCCAGATAGTGATGGTCAACCAATGGCAGATAATACAAAACAATTTCGCTGGATAGTCACTATCAAAGAAAACCTAGAAATTTTATTTGCCCAAGTTCCCGATGTTTTTGTAGCTGGAGATTTGCTCTGGTATCCCGTCGAAGGCAAGAGAAAAACTCGTATTGCTCCCGATGCTATGGTGGTTTTTGGCAGACCCAAAGGCGAACGCGGCTCTTATAAACAGTGGGAAGAAGAAAATATTGCACCCCAGGTGGTATTTGAGATTTTGTCACCGGGAAACACTCCCAAAGAAATGAGGAAGAAACTACAATCTTATGATGATTATGGAGTTGAAGAATATTATGTTTATGACCCCGATCGTATAAATTTTACAGGTTACATTAGAGTTGGGGAACGCTTAAGAACAATAGAAGAAGTAGATGGTTGGGTGAGTCCTCGTTTAGGTATCCGCTTTCAACTCACACCAGAAACTTTGGAAATATATCGACCAGATGGGAGAAAATTTCTGACTCCTGTAGAGTTAGAGCAAGCTAGGGAACAAGCAGAACAACGTGCTGAACAAGCAGAACAACGTGCTGAACGACTAGCAGACTTACTCAGAGAAAGAGGTATTGACCCCGATCAAATCTTGTAGAAAAGTCCACTACTGGACTTATATAGCATTTCCCAGGTTAGTGAGGTAAACTGCTTTCGATCCCCCCTAACCCCCCGATGAGTTGGGGGGAACTGGAAGTCCCCCTTTTTAAGGGGGATTTAGGGAGATTGTTGATGTACCTCACGCCTACTGAAAACCGCTATATCATGTCCGGATAATCAGCGATCAAAAAATTTTTGTTTGTAGTATTGCTTGAGAAATGCGGGTATAGCAATCGCCAAGGCGGTTAGGACAATACCAAATTCTGAAACCTTTACCTGTAAACCTCTTCCCTTCTGCCTTCTGCCCTCTGCCTTCTGCCTTTTGCTATATAGTTCGGGCTAAAGCCCTACTACGAACTTTAATTATAACAATTAATTAGGAGGTGAAATTACCATGAGATTTATTAATCCAAAACTTGATTATGCTTTTAAGAAAATATTTGGCTCCCATGAAAGTCAAGACATATTAATTAGCTTTCTGAACGCCATTATTTATGAGGGGAAAAACAAGATTAAATCTCTAGAAATTATTGACCCCTATAGCCCCGGTCAAGTTCAAATTTTAAAGGATAGTTTTTTAGATGTTCGGGCAGTTTTAGACAATAAGTCAACAGTTATTATTGAGATGCAAGTTGCTAATGTAGCAGGTTTGGAAAATCGCGTGGTTTATAATGCCGCTAAAATTTACTCCAACCAACTCAAATCTGGAGAAGATTATCCAGAGATTAGACCAATAATAGCTTTAACAATTGTGGATTTTCTGATGTTTCCCAAAAACGATAAATTGATTACTAACTTTGTTTTAAAAGAGAAATCAAAAAATTTTGAATATACTCAAGAACAAATGGGTTTTGTATTTGTGGAATTGCCCAGGTTTAAGAAGAATTTATCCGAATTAGAGACTTTAACAGATAAGTGGATTTATTTTATTAAAGAAGCAGCAATTTTGGAAGAAATACCAACTTCTTTAAAGGAGGTTCCCGAAATAGAAAAAGCTCTCAATATTGCCAACCACGCTAATTTAACTCCTCAAGAACTCGACAAATTGCACGGACAAGAAACCTTGCTTCGAGACCGTCGCGGTCAAATTGCTTTTGCTAAACAAGAAGGAGAAAAAGAAGGGGAAGAAAAAGGTAGAATTAAAGGGGCGATCGCT
The DNA here is from genome assembly GCA_038747755.1 of Cyanobacteria bacterium P01_H01_bin.35. Lineage (GTDB taxonomy): Bacteria > Cyanobacteriota > Cyanobacteriia > Cyanobacteriales > Microcoleaceae > Trichodesmium. The sequence goes on along the minus strand of JBCDJM010000017.1, from coordinate 22,062 downwards.
CTAATAATTCGTCTACTTAAAAAGCGTTTTGGTGAAGTTCCAGAGAATCTTAAAAATCAGTTATCAGATTTGTCTTTGTCAGAATTAGAAAATTTAAGTGAGGAGATTTTTGACTTTACTACTTTCGAGGATTTATCGAATTGGTTGGCAAAGAAGCAACGTTGATAATTAATAATTAACAATTAATAATTAATAATTGCCTCTTCTGTAATAGAGAGATTGACTAAAATGATTTTTTTCCTTTTTGACAAATCCTCTTTAAAGATACAGTAAAAAGGCTCCAATTATGAATCTTATAAACTTTCTTTTAGTTCTGTTGATACATCTTCAATATGAGATTGAAAATATTCATCAAATGTTGGCATTTTTCCAAATTTCTCCAATATGTCTGCTTCTAATATTTTATAATTTTCATCGTAAGTCAAACTAATAGCAGGTAGATATTTAGCTGTATTTATTTTATTTATCTCACCAATTTTTATTACAGCATGAGACTTTTGAGTTTTAATTGTTAAATATTTAGCTAAAAGCAATGTTTTAAATTGATCGTCAAATTTCTCTGCATCAGAAATAAAATCTGACCAGGATATAGAATTGGTTTCAACAAATCCAGAGAGGAATTGTACTTGCCGATAAAATGGTTTTACATCAATAAAATCTGGTTTAATCTTAACCATGCTATATAGTGCAATTTCATCAAAAGATATGTCTATTTCCAGAGGAACTATTTCCAAATTTGTCGGCAAATTAATAATCACAAAGAGTTCTTTTACTGCTGGTAATTCTGAAAATAATTTACCTGACTTACTTTTCTTTTTCTTGGAACCAGAATTAGATACACCAAAACCTTTAGGCATTATTTTATTCTCCTTAATCTATCTATTATTCAAGATTTTATCATATACAGCAGTTTCCTATTTACTGATAACTGATAACTGAATTGACTTTAAATATAGAACTGGTGCGTTATATTTTTATTATCGACACATCTAATATTGGGGCGGGTTTATATAAATCTTAGAGTAAGCATGAAAATTATAGCTAAAACCCGCCCCTACTATTGCACCATTTAAAGTGTGTCAGTCTACTACTCGACTATTCTTTCTTTAAACTGTCAAAGCTGACTTTTTATTATCAGTTTCTAAACTATTAAATAACTTCTCCCAATTTTCAGCAGTTGCTGGATTTTCCTTATCTCCTTTTGCCTCAAAAGTTGTATTGCAAGCCTTATTTTCTTCTAAAACTTTGACACAAAGATCGGCAATATCATCCCGACTAACAATACCTTTAATATTATCGCCTTGGTCAAATATTAAGGCTTGACCTCCTGGTTGTTCAGTCATTCCACAAGGTCGAATTACTGTATAAGAAATACCACTCGAACGAACAACTTCTTCTCCTTTTAATTTCCAGTTTAATAAACCTTTTAATTGGTCATTAAATTTCACTGCTGGAGGTTGTTCTTCTAAGTTTAAACCTGGTCGCCCTGGACGAGTTACACCTGCCGAACTAACCAGAACAAATTTAGGTAATTCGTCGCTACCATAAGCTTTAATAGACTCAACTTCTAATTGAAAAAATCCGGGTGCAAATTTAGGATTAAGTTCTCGGTTATATTCAAATTTACTCAACATTAATTGGTAAGAATAAATTTGACTGGGATTAAATGGTTGACCATTTTCAACAACTTTTGCACGAAATACTGGAGTTAAATCTTTAAATGGAATGCGAATAGTTGTCCAGATATTGTAAACGGTGTCAAAAGAATAGCTGTAACCAACTCCATCCCATTTGTCTTCGCAGCGCAGGAAAAATTTATAACGTTTGCCATCTCCTTTTACCCGGAGTTCAATACCAGCATATCCCAATAAATTCACTGGTGGATCAAAGTTGCGGGTACGCACGGAGACAAAACCGCCGGAGTTTTCTGTGGAGACGTTACCGGAGAAAAGTGCGCTGCTACCTGTGAGACGAATCGAACTTTCGCTGACTCCCCCCATAACAACATCGTCTAATGCACCCCAAGTTTCCTTGACGTCTTGGGTGGGGTTAGTGAAGTCAAACAGTATTTTTTGCTTGCTTGCTTCTAGTTGTGGTTTTGCTGCTGCTAGTAGATTTTTCATCCCTTCGTATTCCACAAGTTGGGGATCTTCAACAACTTCTGGCATGAAAAATTTGATGCCTTGATAATATTTGTCTCGGTTTGGGTTGTCACCTTCTGCTGCTTGCACTCGCGTACCCGTACAACAGATAATTTTGCTAACATCTTTGAATATCTCAGGAGTGAGGGTTTCTGGTTTGGTAATGTCGGCGGTTACTATTTCGACATTCTTACCGAGAACTTTTTGAGCTTTTTTGACATCTCGAACTAGGGATCTAACTTGATAACCCCGCTTCAGTAGTCTAGGTACAACTCTTTTACCAATTCCACCATTCGCACCTACTACTAATACTACTTCTGATGTATTTGTCGCTTTAGGTGTCTTTTCTCCAAATAATTTTTGTAACCATTTAAAACTACCGATAAAGGGCACAACCCCAAAATAGGCCAGGGTTTGAAACAATCTACTCGCTTTCCATTGAGATTTTTGGTCATCAGTCATGGCAATATCCTTAAATTTTTCTCTTATCTTACATATATTAAGATATGTTAATAAATTTTGCTGGATGGCCTTATGGAGTCAGAAGTCAAAAATTATAAGTCAGAAGTTATAAGCAATCCCTTAAGGTTTATTAATCCAATTGGTCTGGATCTATGCCTAATTCCCGCAAACGTGCTGCCAATTTTTCGGCTTGCTGTCGCTGTAGTTCAGCTTGCTGTTCAACTTGCTCTAGACGTTGTTCAGCTTGCTGTCGTGCTTCCTGCTCTTGCTGTCTTTGAAATTCAGCCTGCTGTCTTTGAAATTCAGCTTGCTTTCTTTGAAATTCAGCTTGCTGTCGTGCTTCCTGCTCTTGTTGTTGAGCTTCTTCAAGAGTAGAATATCGGTTGCCTTGTTCGTCGTACCAATACAGCCATTCCCTAGTAATTCCTTGAAAAGTTCCTACTTCTGTACCTATACCTAGACCTATTTCTGGCATCCACATTGGGTTTTCTTCTTGCAACTCATATTTTCCTTCTCTGTTGAGACGGTACAGAGTTAATTTTGGTTTTCGTACCCGCAAGGGAGCGTAAATTACATAATACAATACTCCATATTGGGCATATTTTCTTTTTTTCTTCTTGTATTCTCCTCCGGGAGTTTTCGATACTACTTCTATCACCAAGGAAGGAACCACGCCATTTTCTTCCCAGGTAACGTAGCTCAGTCGCAGATTTTCTCCTCTGATACGATCTACTCCCAGACATAAAAAACCATCGGGGGCAATAGCATTTTCTTCGGGAGAGTAATACCACCCCATATCAACACCAAAAAACCAATCGTTACGGTTAGCCCAAATGTAGGCGAGAATTGATTTTAATAAGTTAGCAATTAAACGTTGTACTTCGCTATCCGCTGGTTTACCATCTTGATAGGGTAATTCTTCCATTGTGGGAAGACGCTTTTGGGTTGGGGAATTCGATTTAAGCATGATCTTGGCTATACTAATTCCATTATATTTGAGTAGTTTAACATAAGCGATCGCGACGTTGAAAAATCAGAGTTATCTGAGAATATACTGCTCAAAAAGTATTTTTATTAATTCCCTTATCTCTGCAGCTAAATTATTAATAAAAATTGCTAGATGGCTTTCTAGGGAATATTCAATAATTTTTTTCTAGTCAATTTATAAGGTCTTAAATTTGACACTATTTATGTTAAATAGGAATCTCAATTACAAACTCAGTTCCCTCTCCTAATTGAGAATTACAAAAGAGAGAACCGCCATGTTTTTCTACCACAATTTGATAACTAATTGCTAACCCAAGACCAGTGCCTTTACCCACAGGTTTTGTAGTAAAGAAAGGGTTAAATATTTTTTGCTGTACTTCTTCTTTCATTCCCATACCATTATCAGAGATGCTAATAGTAAAAAATGTTTTTTCTCTAACTTCTGTTTTGATTTTCACTGTGGGAATTTCCGATTCATTTGATTGAGAAAATTTGCCTTTTGCTTGTGCTTCTTCTAGAGAATCAATTGCATTGACCACAAGATTCATCAATACTTGGTTTAACTGACTCACATAACAATTGACCAGTGGAACATTACCATATTCCTTAATTAAATTAATCTCTTTCCCAACTTTAGGAGTAAGTCGATTACTAAGTATTAATAAAGTGCTATCTATTCCTTCGTGAATATTAACTTCCTTCATTTCTGCTTCATCAAGTCTAGAAAAATTGCGTAATGACTTGACAATTTCACGAATCCGCTCTGTTCCTACCTTCATAGATTTTAATAGTTGAGGTAGATCCTCAATGATGAATTCTATATCTATTTCTTCACTTTCTTCTTCAATTTCCGCCACAGGAGGATGGTAATGTTGTTGATATAGTTGAATCAAGTGCATTAGTTGATGGGAATAATTATTTGCATATTCAAGATTGCCATAGATAAAATTAACAGGGTTATTAATTTCATGGGCAATACCTGCTACTAACTGCCCTAAGCTCGACATTTTTTCACTTTGGATTAATTGTGTCTGAGTCAATTGTAATTTTCTTAATGTTTGTTCTAATTGAGCAGATTTTTCTTTTTCTCTTGCTTCTGACTTTTGTAATGCAGAATTTAATTTTGCTAGTTCATCTGCTTGTTTAAGCACAATTTTAATAATGGCATTTCTCAGTTCGATAGCAGCATCTATTTCACACTTTTTCCAAGGTAAAGATGTTAATTTAACAGTTTCTTTCCACAGTTTAAATGATTTGCGAGGGCATAATTTAATCTTACCATCAGACTCTGTTTCTGTAACTGGTGTAGGATCTCCTGCCCAATCAACTGTTCTAATAACTTCTGGCCGAAACCACAAAATATAAATTTTTTGAACTGAAGATATTGAAAGTGCTAGTAACCCACTAGCTACATCTTTATATTTCTTGAATTTTTGATAAACTTTAGGAAAAGAATCTGTGGAAAAAACTTCTTGATTAAAATGTTCTTCTATCTCTGGAATTAATTCTTGAGTAGCTATTAATGGTGGAGTTTTACCTACTAGATAAAAATGGTCTCCAGAAATTACAATTGCTCCTTCAGCACTAACCAAATTTAGGAGTTGATTTTGACATTCAACTAAGGCATCAATAAAATTTGATGCGGTTGACATATTTTCAATAATTTGACTCTTAACTGACTGTAACTCTAATCGATAATTATAGTCTTCATTATTTTCTTGATAAGGAATTTCTAGAGACATTGTTTGTCCTAAAAATTCGCACGCTGCTCTTAATTCATAAGGCACATATTTCGGTGAATTATGGTGACAAGCAATTAAACCCCATAATTTCTGATTTTTGAGTAAAGATACAGACATGGAAGCAGCAACTCCCATATTTCTTAAATATTCTATGTGACAAGGTGAGACACTTCTTAACACAGAATAAGTTAAGTCAAGGGATTCATTAGTAATTGGATTATTGCTTGGTAAAATTTCTACAGGTTGAGAATTAATATCTGCGATTAATCTGAGCCAATTTACCTGAAATATTTTTCTTGATTGGGGTGGAATATCTAGACTTGGGTAATTTAATCCTAACAGTGATTCTAGGGTTTCTATCTTGTCTTCAGCAATTACAGAACCACTATTTTGAGAATCAAATTTATATACCATTACTCTATCAAAGCCTGTGATTTTTCTGATTTCTTCTACAATTATTTGACATAAATTTTTCAAACTAGAAGCACTTTGCATTTTTGATGCTGCTTCTCTGACAGAATGATAGAAGTTTAAAAACGAAATATTTTGTTCAGATATAGCTGGCTCTAACTCAAGAATTAAATTATTTTCATCACGATGAATTATTCCATCACAAACTAAAGATTTATCTCTGGTTTCAACTGATAATTTAACAGGATTTAGTATTTTGAATCCAGGATTATTTTCCAAGCTTTTTTTGACTGTATCGATTTGGTTTTGGTTAAGAAAATCACTTAGGTTTTGATTGAGTAAATTTTCACTAGGTATGCCCAATAGTTCCAAAGTATTATTACTTACCTGTAAAATTGTTAACTCCGGTTCTTTTAAAACAAATAATATGCCGTGAGGTTGAATGTTACCCGACCAATGAATTTCTTCTTGATATTTGTTAGCTAAATCTCCTTGATTTGCTTGACTAATTTGGTTACTGTTCATATTAGTAAAATTGGAACTACTTTGACAACATTAATGATGATACCCCTGAATATTTTGAATTTGTCTATACTCTTCTAGTTAATCTATTTTTGACTATAAAAAATTTTTGTTACAGTACACATATAGTAACTTTCAAGATTCCTTAATTTGTTGACTTAACATTTTTTAATAAATCTTAATATAATCACATAATAGATTAGTTAATAACATATTCAGTATAATTACTAAGATAGCCTGACTAAATTAACTAGGAAGTACATGGAAACAACTGACTGGGAAACTGTAATTCCTGCCGGAATGGCAATTGCTATCTTTCTTGGAGGAATGTTAATGATGTTTACTAATTTTTGGACTGATTCAGTTAAGAAAAAGCAAAAAACAAAAAAATAAAAAGCTGTTCTCTGAGTTTTGATATGATAAATAAGCATTCAGCAGTCAGTTACCAGCTAGCCTCCTGAGTCGGAACTGCCTTTTACAGAGAAGCTTCCCTTTTAATGTCGCGCTCGCTATAAGTTTCATGTCGGCTCTTAGCCGAAAACGTTAACAGCTATGAGTTATTAATTATTATAACAGGAGGAATTAGTCTTCAAGGAGAATTAAAAGTTATGTATGGGCAGCATTCTGCAGGAAAAAAAAAGGTCATCAGCTAATCTTAATAGATAGTTGTTTGATTCTTTCAAAAGCTTAATGCTGAATGCTAATAGCTGAATACTTACTACAGAATTAATCAATCATAAAATAGAGATTTACAAAATGTTCGACTTAAATAACATAATTGAATTTTCACACCTATATTGTGTAGCAATTTGTGGATTGCTAGTACCTATGAATGTATTAGCAAGTTTACAGCCAATAATTTTTACAATCCTCCATAGACCGAAAAAGGAAATTAACTTAATGGCATTAGTAGCCAGTTTTTACGCTTTAATGATGATCCTTCATGTCGGAAGTTGGTTTATTGTAGGAGTAGTTAGAATCCAAACATTTATTCTTTTGTGGTTTGCTACTTGTTGTTTAATTACAAATATTTGGGCAGTTGTTCATGGTTCTAGCATGAGAGCAACTATTCAATTTTTAAAACAGTTTATAGTTAAACTTATTAAGACTATAACTTTCCAGAATCAACATATTATTCCAGAAACGAAATAGAATTTTTGGCAGAATAATGTAGGGATTAATCTAAGCTTTTTTCAGCAATATATTAAATAATTATAGCAGTCTTCAACGAAGTCAGGAAATTCTCACTCCTATCAAAATTTAGTCAAAATAAGAATTTAACTTCTGACTTCTGACTTTTAACTTCTAACTTCAGCTATATCCCTACACTCTCTGTCTATTTTTGTTGAGAACCCAGAGCAGCAACTGCCACTCCAACTAATAAAATAACTGCTCCCAATAAAACAATTAGAGAAGGCACTTCACCGAACAATAAATAACCCAAAAAACTCGCTCCAACAGGTTCAAATAAAATTGCTAAAGTAACTAAAGTAGGAGACACCCAACGCACTGCCCAATTCAAACTTGTATGTCCTATTAATTGAGGCAATAACGCTATTAATAATAAATAAAAATAGACTAAACCAGAATAACCAAAGTAGCCAACACCTGAAAACAAGGGAATAGGCAATAATACAATTGCAGCTACACTATAGACTACCACAATATAGCCCCCAATACTAAACCCCTTGCTTTGAGCTTCACGTCCCAGAACCATATATAAACTAACTGTCCAAGCTCCCATAAGGGCTAAAAAATTTCCCAGAAGAGGGTTACTACCTGTAGTTGCGCCACCAATATCTGCTAAACCGATCGTCAGTCCTCCAGTCATAGCTACTACTATGCCAATAACTGTCCGGCGAGAAAGTCTTTCCTTAAACAACCACCATGACAACAAAGCTACCCAGATGGGGTTAGTTGTGACGAGGGTAGTAGAAGCTGCGATCGAAGTGTAGGATAAAGAAGTAATCCAAAGAGGAAAATGAGCGGCGAGGCAAACTCCCGCTGCCCCTGCATAGAATATTGCCCCTGGTTGGAGGTTTTGCCACTGAATTTTTGACCATGTTGGTACTAATAATAAAGAGGCGATCGCCACCCGCGAGGCAGCTATGACAAGACTAAACCCTACACCACTCATTCCCGCAGATAGACTTGCCAACCTGATTAATATTGCACCAGTAGATATTGCCAAAACACCGATAGTTAGAACTAATATAATTAACCAGTTAGAAGGTTTCATAAGTCAATAAAAAATGATATGATTAAGTTTATCCAATTATTAGTTGAGTATGCTAAGGCTAACTATTATAGTTTTAATTATTCTCATAGGTTCTGCCCTTTGTTCTGCTACTGAAACAGCTTTACTTTCAGTTTCTCCTATTAAAGTACAACAGTTAGCACAGTCTAAAAAAACAACAGCATTAGCACTGTGGGGAATTAAGAAAAAAATTAACCGCCCCATTGCTACTGTTGTGATTATTAATAACATTTTTAATATTGTTGGCAGTATCTTAATTGGTAATATTGCAGCTTCAGTTTTAGGGAATGCTTGGTTAGGAGTTTTTTCTGCTATTTTGACATTTTTAGTAATAATTTTTGGCGAAATTATTCCTAAAACTTTAGGGGAACGCTATGCTATGCAATATGCCTTGACTATTGCTTTACCTGTACAGGGATTAACTTTTATTTTTACTCCGATAGTCTGGTTTCTGGAAAAAATTACATCACCTTTTACTAAAGGAAAAAAATTACCCACTACTAATGAAGCAGAAATCATGTTTTTGACGAGAATAGGATATAAAGAGGGAGTTATTGAAGGTGATGAAGCTGAAATGATTGGAAGAGTATTTCGGCTAAATGATAAAAGTGCATCGGATATTATGACACCTCGAATAGCGACTACTTATTTACATAGTGATTCAATTCTATCTGAGGTTAAGTCAGATATTATTAATTCTCAGCATAGCCGAATTATTGTCATTGGAGATTCTATTGATGATATACTTGGTATGGTTTTGAAACATAAATTACTTAAGGCTATAATTGAGGGAAAAGACAATCAAAAAATTGTTAATTTTATGCGAGATGTTAGATTTATTCCAGATACATTGAGGGTAGATTTATTATTGAAAGAATTTCAGAAATATCGTCAACATTTGATGGTTGTTTTAGATGAATATGGAGGAATGTCGGGAGTGGTAACTTTAGAAGATGTTTTGGAAGAATTAACTGGTGAAATTGTGGATGAGACTGATAAAAGTGTTGATTTACAAGTTGTAGCAAGAATGAGAGGAAAGATAAAACTAAAAGATGAGTAATTACAGTTATCAGTTATCAGCTATTAGTTATTAGTTAGTAAACCGACAAATCTAAAATAGTGCATTAGGTCATGTGGTAAGGGGTGGAGCGGGTTCATTTAATTGGTGTTGCTTATTTTGGGTATGATTTGTATTTTTTGGTAATTGCTAAAGTATTGAATAACAAATATTTGAGATTGTTCAATTTTTATTTTCATACCTTGATTCAGCAACGCCTTGTAATATTTTAGGCGTGTCACGGCACTATAATAATGAACTAATAGTAATGGCAAATTATATATATAAAGAAAGAATAAGGTATTATTTATTTAGGTTAGGAGAGAAGAGAAGCTTAATTATTAGTAAATTTTTCTTTTTCCTCAGAATTGCGTTACAATAATTCCTGTAAACCTAGAATTTTAATTTGTCTAAAAAAAATTATGCTGCCAACTGTTTTAATTACTGGTGCTTCTCAAGGTTGTGGTAGAGAAACAGCACTTTTATTTGCGAGGAAAGGATATAACGTTGTTTTAGCTGCTAGAAAGTTAGATAGATTAGCAGCAACAGCAAATGAAATAAGAGAAATTGGTAAATCTGCTTTGGCTATTCCTACGGATGTTACTGATGCTGAACAAGTAGAATATTTGGTGCAAAAAGCAATAGAATTCTATGAAAACATTGATGTATTAGTTAATAATGCTGGTATCTGTCTAACTGGTGGAATGGAACATACAACTTTAGAAGATTTTCAACAGTTAATGAATGTCAATTTTTTCGGTTATGTGAATACAATCAAAGCATTATTACCTCATTTTTTGTCAAGAAAATCTGGCACAATTGTTAATGTTGGTTCCTTTGGTGGAAAAATGCCTTTGCCACAGATGACTGCTTATTGTGCTAGTAAATATGCAGTTACTGGATTAACTGATACTTTACGTTTGGAATTAGAGTCAAAAGGAATTAATGTTAGTTCTGTACAACCAGGGGTTATTAATAGCGATTTTCTGGAAAGGGCGCAGTTTCGGGGTGGAGAGAATTCGGAAGTAGAAGCTAGTCGCAAACAAATGAATTTGGCTTTAGAATCCAATTTTGTTAGTCAGCCAAAAGATATTGCTGAAGCTGTCTGGAATGTTGTTAAAAATAACCAGTCTGAAGTAGTAGTAGGTCCGGCTGTTTTAGCAACAGAAACTTATCGATTATTTCCAGGTTTAGTTCAGTTTATGATGGGAAAAAATTTGGGGTAATTTATGTAAGCATTCAGCCGTCAGCTAACAGCTATCAGCTATGAGTTATTAACTTATCCTGTTTGTCAGGAGAAATTAATCTTCAAAAAGTGAAATACAAAGAAAAACATCAGCTAATTTTAATCAGTCCTATACCTTAGCTTGGCTATTAGCTGAGAGCTGACAGCTAATAGCTGAATGCTTACTAATTTATAGACAATTAGGCAAAAGCTTTCAAGAGATAAATTTTCTACTGCTTTATGGTAAAAATATAAGAGTCAAGTTCAACAAAAAAACAGGCAAAACACAAAATGCAATACAAATTATTAGGAAAAAGTGGCTTAAGAGTATCCGAACTTTGTTTAGGTACAATGACTTTTGGCGATGACTGGGGTTGGGGTTCCTCTCAAGAAGAAAGTAAAACGATTTACGATTCTTTTCGCGAAGCAGGCGGCAATTTCATTGATACTGCTAATATTTATACTAATGGCACCAGTGAAAAATTTCTTGGTGAATTTATTGCCTCCGAAAGAGATGCTATTGTTTTAGCAACCAAATACACTAACGGTTTGGGAGATAAGAATCCTAATGGTGGCGGAAACCAACGTAAAAATATGGTGCAGTCCGTAGAAGCTAGTCTCAAACGTCTGAAGACTGACTATATCGATCTGTTATGGTTGCACATTTGGGATTTTATGACCCCTGCTGAGGAAGTAATGCGAGCATTTGACGATTTGGTGAGAGCTGGAAAAGTATTATATATCGGTATTTCCGATGCACCGGCTTGGGTTGTTGCTCAATGTAATACCTTGGCAGAATTAAGAGGATGGACTCAATTTGTTGGTTTGCAAATCGAATATAGTTTAACTCAGCGCACCCCAGAAAGGGAACTTTTACCAATGTCTCGTACTTTTGATATCGGTGTTACTGCTTGGTCGCCTCTTGCTGGTGGTTGGTTGAGTGGGAAATATACCAAAGCTAATGCAACCTCAGAAGAGCGTAGATTTGATAGTGAAATGATGAAAGATTTTTTGGACAAGAGCGATCGCAACACTACTATTGCTCAAGAAGTAGATAAAGTTGCTCAACAAATAGGAAAAAGTTCCTCACAAGTAGCTTTAAGTTGGTTATTAAATAAAGGGGTAATTCCAATTATTGGAGCTAGAAAAATTTCTCATATTGAAGATAATCTCCAATGCGTCGATGTGGAATTATCCCCAGAACAAATTCAACAATTAGATCAAGTCAGTCAAATCGAACTTGGTTTTCCACACGATTTCTTTAAAGCAGATATGGTTAAAAACTTTGCTTATAATGGCGCATTTGAGAAAATTGACAATCATCGTTACTCACAATTAATGGATTAAATTACTATGACTCGTAGTAGTCCGTCTAGATTAAAATTGTGGGTAAGTTTCATAAATTAAGACCTCTCCCCCAACCACTCTCCTTACAGGAGAGTGGTTGGGGGGTTAGGTTTTACAAATTTATTGTACTCTAATCATAAATATCTCAATTTTCGGCAGGAACGAAATTTAATGCTTGACCATTCAACTGAGGAAACTCAATCAACACATCAATAAAATCCCCTGTTACACCATCAAAACGAACCACACTACCAGTACCAGTGCTACTAGCATAAAGATTACCATCCGGTCCGAAACCTAAACCCCTTGGTGCATCGAATATTGGCACTCCCTCTACATCCACACCAGCATCAAGCACATCTAACAACCCTCCCGTATTAATATCATAGACGCGAACGGTACCTACGGAATCATCTTGACCAAAAGGAAACTCACTGCTGACATAAATATTACCATCCAAACCACTAATCACATCTAGGGGACTCAACTCAGGATCATTAACAAAACTAGGATTTAACACCTCACCCGTGAGACCATCATACTGAATAATTGTACCCCCGCCTCCACCTGTTGTCGGATCGGCACCATTTCCTAAATAAAAATTACCATCAGAACCGAATACAAAACCTCTGGGAAAATCTACTAATTCTGAGGGAATAAACTCATCAATAAAATCTCCCGTTTGACCATTAAAACGTAAAATTGCTCCTAAAGAACGCGCCCCTACATAATAATTATTATCAGGTCCAAAAACAGAACCACCACCATTTAATTCAGGAAATTCTGTAAATGTTTCGATGAAATTTCCTGTAGTCGCATCGAAACGTAAAACATCATCATTTCCACCATTAATTAAAACAGTATTAGAACCATCAATTTCTCGTACAATATCTCTAGGATCAGTTAATCCTCCACCATTAGTAAATTCACCAATAAATCTGCCAGTTAAACCATCAAAACGCAAAGCAGCACCATTTCCATTATTAGCAGCACTGGTAACAACAACATCAAATATTGTACCGATAAAATTTTGGGAAAATAACCGACCTTCAGCAATACCAAAATTAACAAAATGTTCGATTGTAGTTAATAAATTTTGTTGAACTGCATCAGCAACATCAATATTTTCTTGTAGATAAATATTGGTATTAAATTGAGAGTTTGGGTCACGATTTTCTAGTTGACCGAATTGAATAAAATGTTGAATAGCACTAATTGAATTTTGCTGCACTAAGGGAACAACATCTGGATTATTGGTTAAATAAAAGTTAGTATCAAAAAAAATACTGGGGTCTCGTCCTTCAAATTGACCAAACCGAATGAAGTGATCGAAACCACTTTGGATAATGCCATTGTTTAAAGATACTGCTCCTGCGACACCAGGGTTACTATCTAAATAGAAGTTTTCATCAAACAGGTCAATAATTTCTAACATAAGTTATTTCAGTTATTAGTTATTAGTACCGATTAGTTATTTATGCACAATTATTTTATTTTGGCAAGTCTTTATATTTTATTGGTTTTGGAGTAGCAATAATTGAATAAAATTTCTGGGCGATTAGAATTGAAAAGCTGATAGCTTATATATAATTGCTAACCGCTAAATTAATTTAGAATATTTTCTACTCCAGCTAAATTTCCTATTACTGCCTCATCAATAATTCTTCTATATTGTAATCTCCATGGCAAAGCATTAGAGATAGTAATATAACCCTGTTGTGGAGGTTGTTTAATTATTCTCTCAGCTAAAACTTCACGTCCTATTTCATCTAAAGGAAGGTTACGGTCTTCCAAAAATCCTATTACATCATCTTGATTACCATTACGACTGATAATTTCTATTAAACCCCGTGTAGTTTGATAATCTCCTGTTCTTTCTTTAGCTACAAATATCGCGTTTTGAATATTCAAACTTGCTGCTCGTAATTCATGGTTATCTGTTTTTTCATACACAAAAACCAGTAGATTATAACCTAATCCATAAACTTTTTGACTAGCATCTCGAAACGGACAAGATGATTGTGGTTGTCGTATAGATGTCACTTTTAAATCTACTTCTAATTCTGGGAAATCTATGCCACTAGCTGCACTACCGGGAGTATATAAATACTTCTTTCCTAAATAGTTATTAAATGCTTGTTCTACATAAGTTCCTACTGCTTTACCATCGGTAATACCATACAAATCAGAAATTGGAGTAGCACTTAAATCTCTAACAAAAATTGCTGCCTCTGTTTTGAATAATGATAGGCTAAGTTCTTTCATAAATCTTGATAAATGTAGGATTAAAATAACGTTAACTGTTGCCAAGGTTGATGCTTAAACTTAAAGTTTTGTTTACCAATTCTTTGACAGATCCATTCTACACAATCAGGCACAACTGAATTACCATATAAAGCATATTGGTGATAAATTTTAGCAACTCGACACCAATTATCAGGAAATCCCATTAAACGAGCATATTCAATATTAGTTAAACGACGGAATTTATTACCGACTTGATATCTTTCATAATGTCTAGAAGTAGAAGCAGTTAATGTAGAAGTAACCCCATTAATGCCAAATATTGTATAGCCAAGACGCGCTCCCCCCCCTTGGTTATATAATATTTCCACACCGTTACAATATCTATTTACAGTTTTGCTCTGTTTAATTCTTTCTTGGGTGTCAGAAGTAAAGTCAAATTGGGGATTTATTTCTGATTCATCTTGGAGAATATCTTTGAGTTTTTTTCTTGGTTTTACATCAGACATTAAGGGTAAAGATTGACTGTACATTTTGTTTTTATAAGCAATACCCCATTGATAGTTTTTACTACTAAAATTCATAATGGGCTGCATATATTTTTCTATTTCGCTATTTTCATTCCTAGGCAAACTGTCAGTATCATTCTCTGTTAAAAATACAGAAAAATTTTCTAGATCAGGAGTGTTTTGCGTAGATTCAATACAAGTACCAAAAATAAAAATTCTGTCTCGGTTTTGGGGAATACCAAAATTTATCGGGTTAATTATTCGCCATTCAATAAAATAGTCTAAGGAAGCAAGAGCATTTAATATAATTCGGAAATGATGCCCTTTTTCCATAGTTATAATTCTTTTGACATTTTCTAATAAAAAATATTTTGGTTTTTTAGCTTTAATTATTTCCACAATTCGTTCAAAAAGTGTTCCCCTGACTCTATCTCTAATTCCCATTTTTTTCCCTGCTTGACTAAATGGTTGACAGGGAAATCCTGCTGTTAAAATATCGTGTTCGGGAATTTCTGATAAATTAATTGTATTAATATCGTCTAATATTATTGAGCTATTACCAAAATTACTTTGATAAACTTGACAACAAAGTTCGCTAATATCATTAGCCCAAATAGTGTCAATATTTGCAGCTTTCATTCCTGAACGAAAACCACCTATTCCGGCAAATAATTCTATGGCTTTTAGTTCGTTAGTTTGAGTCAATCTATTATTTCCTTTAAGTGGAATTTTAGTTAGCAGTATTAGTTAGCTCTAAAAGGTTCATTAAAAATTTTCGGAGTTGTTTTAATGATTCTACTCCTTCAATAGTTATGTCGCTGACCCAATCATTATCTGTGATGCTGGTTGTATTTGTTTTCCCTGGTTTTAAAACACTAACTATTGTAGCAATTAAAGCCTTTTTATCGTCAAAAGGTTTCCATTTCAGAGGTTTAGATTTTGTCTCTTCTTCAGAAAAGTTATCTAGATATAATTTAGCTCTTGCCATATATTCTGGATAAGCTATTTCTCCACATTCACATAGCAAAGTATCTAAAACTCCTTGAGAAATATTATCTGGTAATACATACATACCTGTTCTGGCAATATTGGAAATATTTTTAGCTACAACGCCTGGTTGATTAGGAAAATTAGGGAAGTAATCCTTAAGTATTTCACGATATTTTTCTACTACTATTTCAGGAGTATTATTATCAGCATCAACGATAATTCCAAATGCTGTTATATCGGTTTGATATTCAGGATAAATACAGAATGTATCATCTAAATTTTCAGCAAGATTACTACCTCCACCAAAATAAATAGCTACAGATAAACTATCATTAAATAGAATAGAAGGCATATTTAATCGCGTGTACAACTTTCCATTTTTTGGATAAGTAGGAATAAACTTTTTCCAGAAATTCTCTAATTTTGATTCCTCTCCCTTAAATTTCTTAAAACCTAAAAGTTTTAATAATTTGCTTACTAATGCTTGATCGTGATTACCTTCTACGGCAATAATTGCATATTTTACCATCTTACTTCTAGACCTAAATTTTCTCTAACCCTACCTAGTTTTGCTTGGTCAATCCTAACTGCTTTAGTTTGCATATCTTTTTGATACAAACGATATAAAACTAAGTCATTTGTTGACTCACTTGCTGTTAAAACTGCATCAACAGTTTCTAGACTATGGGTAGTAGCAAATAACTGTACATTCATTTTTATACACCACTTAACTAACCAAGAAAATGAAGGAACTAATGCTTCCGTATGAATTGCCGTTTCTAGTTCATCAATTAGCAAAATACCGTCCTTTAATTTGGCTACAGTTAAAGCTATAAATAGTAACCGACGAAAACCATCGCCAAAAGAACTTAGAGGAGTAATACCTAATGTTTTATGAATTACATAAAGGCTAGAATTTTTACCTGTAGGGTCGAGAATTTCTAAATCAATAATTTCTGAATCCATCATTGAAATCAACTCTATTACCTCTTTCTTAAAGCCTTGGAAAGTTGTCTGTGTAAAAAGTTTAGACAAAGGTTCAATTTTATGAGAAATAGGAGTGATAACATTAGCTGATAATTTGATTTTTGAACTTTTTGCAGGATTCATTAATCCTTGATTTTCCATTATTATAAATTCTCTTGATTCTCGGTCACGCTTATAACTAGAACTCTCTTTTTCTTCATCGAATATATTTACTTCTTGTTTTGTAGTTACTTCTAGTATTAAATTTGCACCACGTCGAATTTCATTATTATCAATATCTATCTCATCAACCTGATTTTCTCGATCATATTCTTCATTGCTATTTTCTGTAGTACCCCAGATTTCTTCAAATTCTTCATAAGTTGCTTTTGATTCTACTGCACCAAAACTATTACCATAAGCAAAAGAATTACCACTACCCGAAACCAAAGTTTCTCCTTGATAAAAATCATCTGCATTATTTTCATTATTTTGAGGAAATAACCACTTAAGAGATTCTAATTTTGATTTGCGGGAAGATTTAATTTCCCGTCGCCGGGCAGTATTTATCCATTCCAAAGGATCTAAAGGATTGCAGTAAGTCGAAATTGCTTCTAAAACACTTGTTTTGCCTGAATTATTAACACCAACTAATAAATTTATTTGACCTAATTCTTCTAATTTTAAATCTCGTACACCTCGAAAACGATGAATAGTTAAATTATCAATATTTCTCATACTTTTACCTATCATCCTCAAAACAAGAAACTGACTGAAAGTTGACTCACTAAGTTGTTCTGCATTTAAACTTTATAGAGTAGGAGCGAGCAAGATGCTCGCACTACAAAGTTTAACAGGTTTCCCCAAAAAACTTAAGACTTCGGTTTAGAAATCGAACTAACGTGCAGCTCTTTCAACTGCTTTTTATCAACTGCAGAAGGTGCATTTGTTAACAAACACTTTGCCTGCTGAGTCTTCGGAAACGCAATCACATCCCGAATAGACTCCTCACCCGCTAACAACATAACCAACCGATCTAAACCATAAGCAATACCGCCGTGGGGAGGAGTACCATATTCAAACGCTTCTAATAAAAAGCCAAACTTACTATTAGCTTCCTCATCAGATAAACCGATCGCTTCAAATACCTTTTCCTGAATATCTCGTTGATATATCCGCAGACTACCACCGCCAATTTCATAACCGTTAAATACTAAATCATAAGCTTGCGCTCGTGCAGTCTTAACATCATTAATATCATCTGGGTGGGGTGCGGTAAAGGGGTGATGCAATGCTTCCAAACGTTTTTCGTCCTCATTCCATTCAAACATCGGGAAGTCTGTAACCCACAATAAATTAATTTTATTCTTGTCAATTAGTCCCAACTGTTCGCCCACAACTAATCGCAGGCGATCTAAAGTTTTGTTGACAGTATTTGTGTCATCCGCTGCAAATAACAGCAAATGACCTGGTTGAGCGTTGGTACGTTTTAGCAATTCCTGTTTTTGTTCGTCCGTGAGGTTGTCTTTGATAGCTCCAATAGTATCTATCTTGCCTTTTTCTTTGACGCGAATATAAGCTAAACCCTTTGCTCCGACTTCACTCGCTTCTTTAAATAAGTCGCCACCAGGTTTAATTCTAACGTTAGAGATAGCATCGTTTCCTCCAGGAATAGGCAGCACTTTCACTACTCCACCCGCAGCAATAGCACCAGAAAATACCTTGAAACCAGAATCTTTCACCAAGTCGGAGACATCCACCAATTCTAAACCAAACCGAATATCTGGTTTATCACTACCATAACGTTCCATCGCTTCCGCATAAGTCAGTCGGGGAAATGGTAAAGGTAAATCTACACCTTTGACTTTCTGAAAAATGTATGCTACCAACTGCTCATTTAATTGCAGAATTTCCTCCTGAGACATGAAACTCATTTCCATATCTAACTGAGTAAACTCCGGTTGTCTATCCGCTCGCAAATCTTCATCCCGGAAACAACGGGCGATTTGATAATAACGGTCAAAACCAGAAACCATCAACATTTGTTTGAAAAGTTGGGGAGACTGGGGTAAAGCAAACCACTCGCCGGCATGAACGCGACTAGGAACCAGATAATCTCTCGCCCCTTCTGGAGTAGAGCGAGTGAGAATAGGAGTTTCGACTTCAATGAAATTTTGTTCGTCTTCTAGAAAACGACGTATCGCTTTGACAACTTCATGGCGCAATAACAAGTTGCGAGTCATCCGTTCCCTTCTCAAATCTAAATACCGATATTTGAGTCGCAATTCTTCTTTTACTGATTCTGTTTCAGCAGTGGAAATTTGAAATGGCAGTTGTTTACCCAAACCATTCAATAGTTGAATATCATCAGCGTAAATTTCGATTTCCCCAGTAGGAAGTTTGGGGTTAAGAGACTCTTCAGGGCGACGACTAACTCTACCTGTAATTTGTACAACATATTCATTCCGAATATCTCCAGCTATTTGATAGGAGTCTGGTGTACGCTCTGGATCGCTGACAATTTGGACAATGCCAGAGCGATCGCGCAAATCCAAAAATATTACCCCCCCATGATCCCGACGGCGATCTACCCATCCACAGAGATTAACCGTTTCTCCAATATAATCGCCATCTACTTGTCCACAATAATTAGTTCGCATAATTACCTAATTATAAATTTAACTAAAAAATAAATTTTATCATTATATTAATAGGATGCCCGTAAATCATTAATAATTTTAGCTTAAATTCGGATTTAACAAAATTAAAGATGTAATATTTTGTTAGGACATTGACTTAATCAAAGAATAAGGGTAAGTTGTGAAATTTTAGATATAGAATATAGACCTCAAACTCACTCTCCTGTTTCTCAAACCCATCAACATCATATCGGTTCGACAACAAGAGCAATCGCACCTTGAGTTGTTTTGGATGGGAATCACTCTTAATACTGGTTATTCTATTTGGGAGATATATGGTTTGGAGTTTTCTTTTGAATTAAAAAAAAATGTGGGGAGTACAGTACCCGACCCACATTTATTACTATGCTAGATTTTCCTGTTTATCAGAATTTGGAGAATTATTCTTTAGGTTTAGTCAACACATCCCAAGCTGCTTGACCTGCTTTAACTAAGCGACCGCCAAAATCCTGGACTTCTTTGACTGCTGTCTCCCAGTTAGTTTCGATATCTTTCTCTATCTTTTTACCAGTTTCTTCTATTTTCTGGGGATCGATAAGTCTAATCCTTTCGATAGTTTCCCTTGCTTGTTTTACTGCTTGAATATAACTATCACGGGTAAACTCCCCTGCTGCTTCCATTTCTGACTGAGCTAATCTTTTGATTGCCTCCATCAATTCTTGGGTTTCTTGCTGAGGGTTGCTACTTCCGGTAGTAGAGGTAATTTTATTTGATTCTTGCTCTACTTCTACAATAGCTCCCTCTTTTGGTTCATTTTGTTCCGTCATAATTTTTGGCTCCTAATTTTACTAATTAACCGATTAGATTTTACATTATATAGCTATAAGCATTCGACCCTCAAACTTAGTCCCAGTAGGAAATTAAGTTCTGAATCCTTAATTTTTAATTCTAACTTATCCCAACAATTTCTGCTCTAATTGTAACAATTTTTCAATCCTTGCTTCTGTAGATGGGTGGGTGGAAAATAAATTCGCCATCATTCTACCAGAAAATCCATTAATAATTAATAATGGTGCAAAAGCAGGATTAGCATTTAATGGCATTTTTCTAGCATTATGCTCTAACCGTTGCAAAGCTTGAGCGAGAGCGCGGGGATTACCAGTTAAATTACCAGCTCCCGCATCAGCAGCAAACTCGCGAGTCCGAGAAATTGCCATTTGTACAATACTTGCAGCTACTGGAGCTAACATAATAGTCAATAACATAACTACTGGGTTAGCTCGGTTTTCGTTTCTTGAACCTCCACCAAACCACATTCCATAACTAGCTATTTGGGTTAACCAAGATATTCCACCTGCTATTGTAGCAGCTACCGCTTGAGTAAAGGTATCACGATTTTTAATATGACTGAGTTCGTGGGCAATAACTCCTTCAAGTTCATCCTCTGGTAATATTCTCATAATACCTTCGGTGACTGCCACTGCTGCATGATGGGGATCACGGCCTGTAGCAAAAGCATTTGCTGAAGCAGTAGGAATAATATAAACTGCTGGCATAGGTAGACGTGCGCGATCGCAAAGTCTTTCTACCATCTCATATAGTCCAGGTGCTTCTGCTTGATTTACTGGTTGAGCGTTATAAGTTGCCAGAGCAATTTTATCTGAGAAAAACCAAGAACCTAAGTTCATTATAGCAGCTAAAAGTAGACCAACTGTAGCACCAGTTGTGCCACCTATTAACCAATAACTAACTGTAACTAATAGGGCACTAAGTATACCTAACAAAGCAACAGTTTTTACTAAGTTCATAAATGCTTCCTCCTTTCAAGGCTAATGGTTGCTATTTATATTATCTGGTGGTGTTTGGTTTTTTATGATTTCTATTTCATTCTAATAATGATTATTTATCTATTTATAGTCGGAAAACTTGACAAAAAGTTCGGTTTTCCTTTTATAGTTATTAGCACTCAGCTATTGACTTGATTTAATATAGCGTTTCCCAAGAAGCGTGAAGTACACTTATCTTTTTATCTTTTCATTACTCCCTCCATACCTGTTCCCAGTTAAGTGTTCCCTCAAAGCTAGAATTTTGTACCTCACCATTATGAGAACTGCTATACCATTAAAAGATTATTAAGGTAGAGATTTGATTGCTAAACATTTACAAGCGCTAGTAGTAGATTAATTTGAAGTAGCGAGCGAGCATGAGGAATAAAGTTTCCTAGCATCCCAAATCATATTAATTATTTTTAATAATTCAGGAATCAGAGGAAGAGTTGATGAGGGTTTTGCTTCGCACAACTCCCTTTTGCTGGCACAAAGCTTTCCTGACGGAATACTCCGCGACATGAATGCGGAGCAAAACGGCTGTCGCTGACATGAAAAACAAAAGGTAGAGTCTAGCGGTAGCTATATCCTCTGTAATATAGCGCTACGCATTAAGGCTCTTGACATTTCTAAATCCTAAAACCCTTTATTAGTCTACTATTCCCTATTCCCTCTCTTGGTGCGCGTTCCGCAAGCGAGCTGTCGTCGTCGCGGGGTCGCACCGCTATTCCCTATTC